>JAOUQA010000075.1 GCA_029879605.1 Gammaproteobacteria bacterium | reverse complement strand
GGCCCTGACCAGGCTTGTAATAAACTGTCGGCTAAGACGCCCGGATTTAATAAGGTACATTTCAAGAAGAATATAGTGTTGGGCATTCTCTATAGCAGATAACATTGCAGGAAAAAAAACAGGGCCGTCAACCAGTAGCTTAAAATGGTTGTTGTGTTGCCATGGGAAACGATATTTATTGTTTTGAAGATGGTCATTCATACGTAATATAGTATCAATAATTTCGTATCTGTATGATTATATATGATTGCACAATATACTACGGTTTTACATCTGAGGAATAAATCATGGCTGATCTGGCTATTCTCAAATTTGATGCAGGCTTATTCAGAAAACGACTGGAGGAGTCTACGGCTGATCTGGTGTTAAGTTTAAAGGCTGACAAAAATACCCAGTCAGAAAATGCCTTACAGATGCTGGTTGCATTAACTACGAATATTGACATTATGCAGCGTCTCGATGCGGATCTCGCTACCACTGGTTCTGATGTGATTGAAGCTGATGAAATTAGCCAGATAGCGGATTATGCCCTGAGCCTGATTAGTGAACTGGCTGTGCTGGCCGCTCAGCGTGGTTTACAGCAGGTGATGGCTGATTTAATACAGCTTTCCATGCCTGTTGCGGGCTGGGTCTCAGAGCACAGGGCGAAAATATTTCAGCTTGATGTTGTGGTGAATGCGGTTGCTTCATATGCGAATACCTTGCAGGAGCCAGCAGATATTGAACAGTTATGTAATTATATCAGCCAGATTATGCCCTCTATAGTAGATGAGGTAAGTAATGACCTGGAGAATGCAAATCCTATGCGTCCCTGGAGAATATTGAATTTAAACTGGGGTATAGTCGCAACACGCAGTCACAACATCGAGCTTATTGAAAAAGTATATACAGCTTTAATGCAGAATATTCCGGATGATGCTCATGGCTTCATTACTGAAGCCATGGAGCAGATGGATATTATTGGCTATCCTGATTCGGTACGGCAGGTTGTCGAGAAATTCTATAATTCACTGGGTTATAACCAGCAGCGGCATTAAAATCAGTGCCGGGCTATCTTAGGCTGATTTAATTTAATATAATCAATCAGTATATGACCAGTTTCGTTTAACAGTGCCTGCCCTTTGTCTTCTTTCTCGCCATTTTCGTCATCCTTTTCTTTATCAAGCTCGTCCAGGTTTTCGATAATTTTTTCGCCCTTGGCTTTTCTGCGTTCATTTTCCAGGGCGAGTTGCCTGCTTTCCAGTGCATCACGCTCTTTTTTTCGAATGTCTTCATTCAGAGACAATTCTTTAAGCTGGCGTCTTTCTGCAAGCAGTTTATTGGTTTCAATCAGGTATTTGAAATCCGGATCATTTGCTGCACGTTTCTTGTGCAGTTGTTGAAGTTCAGGAATTAAAGCAGAAAAATCGCTTAATGGTTGATAGCTTGCAGGTGAAATAAAATCCCAGGGCAATGCTTTTTCCAGGGTGTTTTCACCAATTTCACTGATATCGTATAAAGATGGCAACTCAATATCTGGAATGACACCACGGTTTTGTGTGCTATTGCCAGATACACGATAGAATTTTTGTTGAGTTAGTGTTATCTGTCCATGGTTAAGCGGCATCATGGCCTGCACAGTACCTTTGCCATAGGTTTGTGTTCCAATAACCAGCCCACGTCGGTAGTCCTGTATAGCACCAGCAAATATTTCTGAAGCAGATGCACTAAGCCTGTTAACCAGTACAGCCAGCGGTCCTTTGTAGGTCATGTCAGCATCTTCGTCTTTGGTGATGTAGATACGACCACTGGTATTTTTTACCTGTACGGTTGGCCCCTGTTTGATAAATAAACCAATGAGTTCATTTACTTCTCTAAGTGAGCCGCCACCATTGTCACGTAAGTCGATGATTAGACCATCAATGCTTTCGCTATTAAGCTCCTTGATGAGTTTGAGGACATCACGTGTTGTACTTCTGTAATCGGGGTCGCCACGACTGGCTGCTTCAAAATCAATATAAAATTTTGGAATATCAATAATACCCAGTTTGAATGTTTGTCCCGCATGGGAAAGGTCTAAAATTGCTTTACTGGCGGCCTGGTCTTCAAGTTTTACGGTGTCCCTGACAATGGCGATGACTTTTGACTGGTGGTTGTCAGGTGAGTTGCCGGGAATTATTTCCAGGCGTACAGTTGTATTTTTCTTGCCGCGGATCAGGTCAACAACATCATCAATTCGCCAGCCAATAACATCCACAAGTTCACCATCAATACCCTGAGCAACGCCAATAATTTTATCATTGGCTTTTAACTGGCCACTTTTATCGGCCGGTCCAGCAGGTATAACGCGGATTACTTTTGTGTATTCTTCTTCTGTTTGCAGCATCGCACCAATGCCTTCAAGTGAAAGTTTCATCTGAATATTAAAGTTTTCAGTTGCTCTTGGTGAAAAGTATTGCGTATGTGGGTCGTAACTCAGTGTTAATGAGTTCATATAAATACGGTAGGCGTCTTCGCTTTTTGTCTGTAGCAAACGTTTGAGTTGAGTGGTGTACCGTTTACTCAGGGTCTCCTGGATTTCAGCTATTTTTTTGTCGGCGAGTTTTAAATTTAATGCGTCATTCTTAAGACGTTTGAGCCACAATTTATTCATCTCTTCGATAGATGCTGGCCAGGGTTGATTTTTTCTATCAACTAATAGAGTTTCGTTGCCTGTAAAGTCAAGTTTATCAATGCCTTTATTTACTTCTGCAATCATGAAGTTTAGTCGGTCAATGATTCTCTTGTGGTAGCGATTAAAAATAAAAAAAGCAGGTTCAAGGTTGCCGGTTTTTAGTGCATCATCGATACGTAAACGGTATTTTTCAAATTCATTGATATCTGATGAAAGAAAGTAGCTTTTTTCCTTATCCAGTTCCTGTAGATAGCGATCATAAACTGTTGCAGATAAATCATCATTCAGATCGATATGGGTTCTCTGGAAATGTTGATGTTTTAAGCGACTGACAATTTCTGCGGTTGTTTTCCCGTGCTCGCTTAAAGGTGCTAATGTATTCGCCTGTTCAGGAACGGTAGAAAAAGCCTGAATCGGGCTTAAAATCATGGCTGTTACAGCCAGTGTTAAATGAACTAGTCTCATAATAATCAATAACTTAGTGATGTTGAAGTTTGGCTAACCCTGTAATTTTAGTCGGTATTAGGGGGTAAATGGTAATAATAGTTAACAATCTGAAAATAATACATTAAAAATAGACTGTTGACAGAAGTTAAAGTTTTACAGATTTTGTCACTAAATTCAGCAGCTGTGTAGTAATTTCCATGATCAAGTCTATGCTGTTATTTATATCCGCTTATAAAGAGTGCCTGAGTTTTTAATGAAAAAGCTGATTCAAATGGTGATATTGTTCGTCGTAACATGTCCGCTATCAATCTCAATATACGCCAGACCAGTTGATGCCGAGTATTTATATGAGACATTAAAAAATCGTATTTATCAGATTCAGGTTATTGATATAGCTTCAGATAAGAAATCTTCTATTGGTTCTGGCTTCCTGGTTTCGGAAAGTGGACTTATAGCAACTAATTATCATGTTATTTCCGATGTTATACATTCCCCTGATCAATATCGTATTGAGTATCTGAGTCATGATGGAACGACCGGGGAATTGCAACTTAGAGATATAGATGTAATTCATGACCTGGCTATTATTTATCGAGGTGATGTGAAATTAGAAGGACTTGAGTTATCAACAGATAAACTCGCTAAGGGCGCACATATTTATTCCCTGGGTAATCCACATGACCTGGGTATGACAATTATAGAAGGTACGTTCAATGGCCTGCTGGAAAAATCTCTTTACGAAAAAATTCTTTTTTCAGGCGCATTGAATCCCGGTATGAGTGGCGGTCCTGCACTTGATCGTAAAGGGCGTGTGATAGGGATTAATGTATCTACGGCTGGCAATGATCTTAGTTTTCTCGTGCCAGTACGGTACCTGGAAAAGCTTCTGGAAAATTCAGAAAAACAGGATAAACCCGTAAATTTTCTGGCTCGTATCGAAGAGCAGTTATATAACAATCAATTCAAATATATGGAAGCTTTATTAAGCAGTAAGTGGGAGACTATGACACTGGGTGAAGTCGAGCTTCCTGCGGAGCTGGAAAATTATTTTAAATGCTGGGGTCAGACCGATGATGATAAAGAGCAGCTTTATATTCATAGTTACAGTGCCTGTGCCAGTCCGGATTCAATTTATATTTCTTCAAGTTTTGATACGGGTAATATTGATTTCAGGTATGACTGGTACGATGCGGATAAGCTGAATATGTTTCAGTTTTATTCTCTTTATAGTCGTGAGTTCTCAGATTCTTATAGTACTAATCGTGCCAGCAAGGAAGATGTAAGTAATTATAAATGTAATACTGATTTTGTTAGTCTTAGTGATAAGACATGGAAAGTTGCTATGTGCATAAGGAATTATAAAAAATTCAAAAGTCTTTATGATTTGTCACTCACAATGGCCCAGGTTAGTGATTATGACAAAGGGGTAATTATTAATTTAAATGCAACAGGGATAGCTAAAGATTCATTGATGAAGTTTTCCAGACAATTTATGGAGAATGTTCATTGGCAGAATTAATTCTAGAAGTACAGGATAACTCACGGAGGAATCGATATTATTACCCTGTTGAGTCATTTCCAATTAAGGTGGGGCGTGGTTATGGAAATGATGTGATTTTATCGGATCCTTATGTGTGTCCGGAACATTTGATTATTGACAGGGATGAGCAGGGCTGGCTGATTAAGGATCTTGACTCAGAAAATGGAATTCAAAACATAGATCATGCCGTTGTTCGTGCAGAGTCAGGTGACGCACTGGTAATAGGCCATACCAGGATAAGACTGTTCACGCCAGATCACCCTGTTAAGCCAGCACGATCCATGCATGACAAGCAGAATATAAAGGGCTTTTTTACCGGGCTGGCGATTGTGTGGAGTATTTTGACAGTGCTGGGGTCTGTTTATCTTATTGATACCTATCTGAATACAACAAGCAAGGTTCAGATAGAAAAATTAATGGTTAGCACCTTGCCGATAATGGCATCAGTCCTGGTCTGGGCAAGCATCTGGTCGCTTATGGCCTATATCGTTAAGCGGAAATTGTTTTTTTATTTTCAGCTGGTTGTCAGTTCTATTTATTTATTACTGACTGTCATAACCGAAAACATGGTGGACTACCTGGCATACAATATAAGCAGCCAGGTTGTTATTGAAGGCTTGAGCTATGTCTCGGGTGGTGTGTTGTTTGCCGTGTTATTGTATTTCAATATGAAAAAAGCATTGTCGCTATCCCGCAAGCGTCGCTGGTTAATGGCCCATCTTTTTTCATGGGGCCTGGTTGGGATAAGTATTTTCGTGCTTATTGCGAATAAGCAGGATTTTTATTCTGGACCGGAGTATTCTTCAACGATCAAGCCGCCATTTAGTCGGTGGGCCAGGGCGGATGATCTTGATACTTTTTTTAAAGCAACAGAAAAAATCGCTCATTTTGAGCAGAATAATGAACAGGGCAATAAAGATGAATAAAATATTCATAACTACAGTCTTGATAATGTTTTTGATCGGGCCGGCACGTCCTGGATTTATTTTTGGTGATGACAGTGGTTTGATGTTCGGTGCAGTATAAATTCCGAGATATTAAGATTGCGGACAATATCTGCCCCGTTTTTATATGCACCTTAAATAAGTAGTTCCACCGCTTCAATACTTTGCTGTTGAATATAGAATCCCTTAATTTCCAGCACACCTTTAATACTTAATGAAATAATAAGATGTAGCGCTTCGGGATAGCTCGACTGCTCAATATCGGTGATCGATGGTTCTGCGGGTGTATCCGGGTGTGAATGATAGATCGCAAACAAGGTTTCATTATTGTTACGCATGGTTTTCATTGCCTGGATCTGTTTGCCGGGATCCATATCAAACATATGCTGTTTATCAGTGGCAATATTATTTACCGGGTAAACTTTATATATTGAATCATCTTTTGCACTGATCAGGCCGCAAATTTCCAGCTCGGGTGTGAGCTGTGCCTGGCGTAATAGCTGGTTCACAACGGTGCGTGGTAGTTTTATGGATGTCATTTTTTATGTATTACCGCAAACAGGACAGGCCGGATCTTTACGAAGTTTCATGCTGCGCCACTCCTGGTGCAGTCCATCGCAGAGTAATAATTTCCCTGTCAATGTATCGCCTATGCCGGAGATTAGTTTAATTGTTTCCAGTGCCTGGATGCTGCCAATCATACCAACCATGGGTGACATGACGCCATTTTCACTACAGGTTTCTGCGACTGCGCCCTGTTCATCGTAAAGGCAGCGATAGCAGGGACTGTGTTCAGTTCGCAAATCAAAAATACTAACCTGTCCTTCCATGCGTATTGCAGCACCAGATACCAGTGGGCGTTTATTGTTAAAGCAGCTTTTATTGATACTGAAACGGGTTGGGAAATTGTCAGAGGCATCAATGACAACATCCACCTGTTTGATCAGTGCATCGATGCTGCTGTCATCCAGTTTCTGGTTAATGCTATTAATTTTGATTTCAGCATTAAGTTGTAGCAGGGTTTCTTTAGCTGATTCGACCTTGGATTTACCAATGCTATGAGTGTTGTGAATAATCTGTCGTTGTAAATTCGACAGGTCAACCACATCATGATCGACCAGTGTCAGTTGTCCAACACCGGCAGCGGCCAGGTACATAGCAACTGGTGAGCCAAGTCCTCCAAGACCAATAATGAGTACATGGGCATCCAGTAATTTTTGCTGGCCTTCAATGCCAAATTGAGGAAGCAGGATCTGTCGACTGTAGCGAAGTAGCTGATCATCATTCATGGGTGAATGTTAACAGCTTTACAGGCTAACTAGAAAACCTGATGAGATAAAAATATAAAGCTAAATAAAAAAAGTACTAAGTTTATTGATATAGGAAGCCAGGTATTCAGGCTAATACGGAAGAGTATTGTTAGAGATATTTGCGCCAGTGTTCCGGGCGTTTATCGCGACAGTTATGCTGGTGATTGGCATAACGTTTAATAAATATTTTTGTTGTATTGTTGCTGTGTAATTCTAAATTATCTAGATTGGCGCGCTGGGTATTCTCGGTGTAGGCATAGAGGGCGCGTTTCATTTTATAAATGAGACTGTTATCCAGGTGATAACCAAGCCTGACCAGTACGCCTTCAAGTGCTTCAAGTGTAATGACGCGGATATCGTAACTAATGGAAATACACAATTCATCAATAAACTGGATATCAATAATGCCGTCAGCATAACTTAACAGGAGCAATGCGTTCCTGGCCTGGTTGGTATCAGGGTGCAGGTGACAGAAACGAATTTCTCTGGTTTTGACGATGTCATTATCACTATTCATGGCTTTAAATTAGGGTAAAACAGAAAAAATATCAACCCTGAATTCATTATTTGCCGAATGAAACAATAAAATAAGGCCTGTGAGTTATGTGTTGCTTTAAGTAATTGATTTATAAAGCCCAATAACCCAGTGTGATTCTTGGTTTTTTAGCCATATCTTCCAGTTGAAGGGGCCTGGTATAGCCTAGAGATGTAAAAATCTGGAGGATTTTCTGCTGCTGGTCATAGCCATGTTCAATAATGAGTAAGCCGCCAGGGCCCAGGTGCTGGCGTGCCTGGTCGGCTATCTGGCGTATATCATCAAGCCCATCAGGGCCGGAAGACAGGGCACTTGCCGGTTCAAAACGAACATCTCCCCGGGTCAGGTGTTCATCATCCTCTGCAATATAGGGTGGGTTGCTGACGATAATCTCAAATTGCTGATTTGCCAGTGGTTCAAACCAGGAGCCCTGGTGAAAGGATACTGAGTTTATATTGAGTTGCCTGGCATTTGACTGTGCCACCTCTAATGCCGGAGCAGAACTGTCTGTTGCCTCAATTTTCCATTGCGGACGTTCACTGGCCAGTGCCAGTGCGATGGCACCGCTGCCGGTGCCCAGGTCGGCCAGGCGTAGAGCCTGGCCGGCCGGGTAGTGTTCAAGAATATATTCCACCAGGTGTTCAGTTTCCGGGCGGGGGATCAGGGTATCCCGGTTAACTTGAAAGCTTAGCGACCAGAAT
>JAOUQA010000074.1 GCA_029879605.1 Gammaproteobacteria bacterium | reverse complement strand
TGCACACCTCTTGCACCATCCTGCCCCAGGTAAATTTCATTCAGATAGGTTTCGAGTATTAAAGCCTTGTCATAATGCAGTTCCAGTAACAACGACATAATGGCTTCATTAAATTTGCGCCACAGGCTGCGTTCATGGGTTAAAAACAGGTTTTTTACCAGTTGCTGGGTTAAGGTACTGGCTCCCTGCAGACCACCACCGGGAGTAATGTTTGCCACAAAAGCACGGGCAATGGCGCGGGGATCCAGACCCCAGTGCTGGTAAAACCGACGATCTTCTACCGCCAGCAAGGCCAGCACCAGTCGCTTGGAAACATCTTCCAGTTTAACGATTTCACGGTCTTCCGCATGGGCAGGATAAATCCCGGCAATACGGGCCGGTTCGAGTCGAACCAGGTCAAGGTCAGCCTGCGAATAAAGATCACGAAGGGCATCAACGGCCGTAGTCGAGAAGTCGATTCTCAGGGCACGGCTTTTCTGCTCGCCATCAGCAAAAGTAAAATCCCGGGTAATGAGTTCAAAATGACGATTATCCCAGAACCGGTACTGGCCGGGTTCAACGGGCATAGCCTTTGTAAGCCGATAACCGATAAGTTGCAGTTCCTGCTGAAACTGTTTTGCCGTCAGTTTTTTATCAACATATAACTCCAGTGGCCGGGCATAAACCTGGGCAGGTAAAGACCAGATACGACCCTCAAAAGTTGAGGTAACGCGTATATCAAGATAAATAACGTAGACAATAGAAATCAGCAGCAGGGGTAAATAAAAATAATAAACCGCTTTTGATGAAAACAGTCCACTACGAATACGCTGCCATCGACCCTGAGACGATCGGGACTTTTTCTTTTTAGTTTTACGAGACTTTTTCTTTTGTACCATAACAGCGTTATACTATGAAATTAGCTAAAAGTTCCCCAGACAGTGAAATCACATGAACTTGCAGCAGGATACACTATTACGCACCATGCTCAATCCCGGGTTTTATCCACACCCGGTCGATCAGCTTGAATTCATTGAAACCCATATCTCCCAGGTATTCCTGACGGGCCAGTATGCCTACAAAATAAAAAAAGCCGTTAATTTCGGCTTTCTTGACTTTAGCGATCTGCAACAGCGTAAATTTTACTGCGAAGAAGAACTCCGACTCAATAGCAGACTGGCGCCTGGCATCTATCTTGAGATTATACCGATAACAGAATCACATAATCAGCTAATGCTGAATGGAGATGGCAACTGTATCGAGTACGCAATAAAAATGAAACAGTTTGATCAAGCGGGCCTGCTAAGCCATCTTGTTAAAGATAAACGACTAAATATTGAACACATCCATCAACTAGCCGAAGTTATAGCCAGCTTTCATCAGGCTATTAACAGGCTGGATAGATCTTCTCCCCTGGGTGATCCGAATGAAATTATAAAACCCGTTATGCACAATTTTGAACTATTAAGACCCATCATTAATACAGCTCAGTTAACTACACTTACTGAAATTGAAGACAGCTCCCTGTTATTACATCAACAACTGAGTCATGTTTTTAATGGACGCAAACAACAGGGATTTATTCGAGAGTGTCACGGTGATCTCCACCTGGGCAATATCACGCTGATCGATAATAATGTAGTTCCATTTGATGGCATTGAATTTAATGACAGCTTTCGCTGGATCGACACCATGAGTGAAATTGCTTTTCTGCTTATGGATCTTGAAGATCATCAGAAACCTGACTATGCCTGTGAATTTATTAATCATTACCTTGAAATCACCGGTGATTACCATGGCCTGCAAGTTTTAAACTATTACAAGTTATACCGGGCCATGGTGAGAGCAAAAGTTACCGGTCTCAGGCTGCAACAATTAAATAGTAGCACTGATGAATATCATCATGACGCAGATGAACTTAACAATTATCTTCAACTAGCCATGGGTTATTGCCAATTAGAAAAAGGGAGCATTATTATTACCCACGGCATTTCAGGCTCAGGCAAAAGCTGGCTGGCAAATCAACTTAAAAATAACATCAATGCCATAGTGATACATTCAGACAAAGAAAGAAAACGACGGTTCTCCAATCAGCCAGACCTGTATAGTGACAACATCACAGAAAAAGTTTATGAACATTTACTGGCAACCGCAAATGATATTATTAGTGCTGGCTATAATGCACTGGTTGATGCCACTTTTCTAAGCCCTGAACATAGACAACAATTCAAACACGCTGCCGATAAACTGGATGTTGAATTTTACATACTCAACTGTATAGCTGATAAAAGCATACTTGAATCAAGACTGCAGTTGCGCAGCAAAGAAAATAACAGCATGTCAGATGCGGATATCAATATTTTGCACAAACAGCTGGAAAACTATCAACCGTTAACAGATAAAGAACAGGTATACACGATTGACATTGCAACCGAGGACAAGATTGACTTTAAAGAAATAACAAAGTTTCTGAAGGCCAAAAAATGAATCCCGTAGCAAAAACTGGTATCATGCACGCACTTCCTTTATATTCAACATTAAAAAATCCGGAACAAAATAATGAAGCTTAACCACCTAATCTTATGCACAATATTTTTCTACCTGCCCGCCTGCACCTGGGTCGAAACCACCAAAGAAGGCAGCAAAGTAGCACTGGTAAAATCCTTTAACGTGAACAATTGCTCCAAACTGGGCACAACTAATGTAACGGTTACTCATAAAATAGGCATATTGACCCGTGAAGATGAAGCCGTTATGCAAGACCTGGTAATTGCTGCAAAGAACAGAGCTGCAGAAATGGGTGGTGACTCTATCGTCGCCAAAGAACCTGTTGTAGATGGCAAAATGAGTTTTGATATTTTTAAATGCAGTCAGTAAAAACGGATTGCTAACTAACGCATCTGGTATCCCCGGGTTAGATACCAGTTTGCTCTAATATACTTTTGAGCTATGAAATCAATCATACCCGCAATTCATTAATATCGATTTTATTGCCGGGACAAACAGTCGGCTCCCTGTTACCAGAAGCATCATCATATTCAACATGTTTATGACCAATGATATTTTTACTATCAATGGCATATTGTTTTTTGAGTTTTTCAACCAGTTGTTTCAGCGCTTCCATTTGTGCCTTAGTTGGAGGATCCGTTTCAAGGTTGCCAACCAGGCATATACCAATACCAAAAACATTGTGTTCCCAGGAATTAACCGTAACATGAGTACCTGACATCTGCTTTTCCCAGCGGAAAGTTGATTTTACCTCACCGTCTTTCATGCCATTACCATTGCCGATGACAAAGTGGTATGCAATCCCACCATAACCCTGCTCAGTATGAAAGTTATGGAATGCATTAACAGAACCCGCATTAGTAGCAGAATGATGTAACACGATATATTTCCAGCCCTGGTAAGCTTCGATCTTTTTATAATACCAGTCGTCAAAATCGAACCAGGAAAATTCAACCGGCACAGGCTCATCGGCAAACAGGGTTGATGAAAACAGGAAAAATGTGAGAATTGAGAAATCTTTTAAGTCCATATAATACCCGCGCCTGGTACCGGTTTTTACTTATTTAAACTAAAAACCTTAATAACAATATTTTAATAATAGTCCAGCCAGGGAACTTCAACCAGAAGTCAGGTTGAAAAATGATGTCTATGTCTAGTTTTTACTCTGACCCCAAACCACTAAACCAGCAGAAATCAATCAACGCGTCTACGTTTTTTCTTTTTGATTTTTTTATAATGCTGCACCATACGTTTTTTACGATTAACCTGGCGTTCTGATAATGTATTTTTTCGTCCTGCATAAGGATTGGTGCCGGTTTTAAACTCCAGCCGAAGTGGCGTGCCTTTTAATTTTAGCTCCTGCACAAACAGGTTTGTCAGGTAACGCACATAGGAAGGCGGCACCAGGTCAGTCTGGTTGCCATGTAATACAATTATCGGTGGATTCATACCGCCCTGGTGAGCATAGCGTAGCTTAATACGGCGACCTCGAACCAGGGGTAACTGGTGCATTTCTGTAGCCTTATCAAGAATACGTGTCAGTTCGGGTGTTGATAATTTTCGTGTAGCCGATGCATAGGCTTTATCAATCGCCTGGTAAAGTTTACCAACACCGGAACCATGTAAGGCGGAAATAAAAAATATTTCTGCGAAATTAATAAACACCAGGCGCTTTTCAAGCTGCTCTTTTATCTGGCGCTTGTCATAATCACTCATGCCATCCCATTTATTAATCACGATGACCAGTGCACGACCAGAATCAATAATATATCCCAGCAAGTGCAGATCCTGATCGGAAATTCCTTCCTTAGCATCAATCAGTAACAGGGTAACATTAGACTGGTCTATAGCCTGCAATGTTTTTATGACACTGAACTTCTCGACGGTTTCTTTAACTTTTTTCTTTCGCCGCACACCTGCAGTATCAATCAGTGTATAAGGTTTATCATTGTGCTCAAAAGGAATAAAAATACTATCACGGGTTGTGCCCGGCATATCCATTACAACAACACGCTCTTCACCCAGCATACGATTGATCAGCGTGGACTTACCAACATTGGGCTTACCCACCAATGCCACCTTGACCCCTCTAACATCATCAAGTCCTGGATCATCCCAGTCTTCGCGGGCTGAAAACAGTTCATCAATAAGCTGTTTTACACCACGACCATGAGCTGCGGATATAGTCTGCGGATCACCAAATCCAAGGCTAAAAAAATCAGCCCGTGCCTGTTCAGCATTAATACCATCTATTTTGTTCACTACCGTGTGGGTAGTTTTTCCGTAACGTCGTATCTGTTGGGCAATATTTTCATCTGCCGGTGTTAAACCTTCACGGGCATCAACCATGAACAGAATCAGGTTGGCTTCTTCTATCGCCAGCAGGGTTTGTTGAGCCATGCGTTCATCCAGTTCTTCTGACTCTCCACTTAGACCACCGGTATCTATGACGATAAAATGCCGATCATCGTACTTGCCATGACCGTATTTACGATCACGGGTCAGACCTGGAAAATCAGCCACAAGAGCTTCACGTGTTTTGGTCAACACATTAAATAAGGTCGATTTGCCGACATTAGGACGGCCAACTAGGGCTATAACAGGTAACATAGTTTCTAAAACAAAAGATCCAGGCAGTATAAAGGGTCAGCAGAGCTGACCCTGATTCGGTGTATTTTACAGGAAAAACAGAATTTTGTTATCGAGAAAACCGGATTATGGCGCCGGTTGTGTCATCTGGGACATAAAATAGGCCACGGGATCGATTTCTTTGCCATTCAACAACATCACACCCTGATGAAAACTCAGGTTACCTTGATATGACTGATCCTGCCTCTTCAACCAGCCTTCCTTCTGCAGTACCTGAATCATTTGGTTAATCAGCGTATCATCAGCATCAGCACTAACCTCTGCCCCATCACCTGAGGCTGAGGATGAGGATGACGGTGATTCAGTCACTGTTGCAGCAGATGCCAGTTGCCACCTGATCAACTGTGGCAACAGATTCTCATCGACTTTTAAATTAATATCGAGATTAATTGAATTCAATATAAACAAAGGATCAACCAGGGCAGTAGTATCCAGATCATCAATTGAAAATACCAGGTCAGCCAACAAGGCCCCTATGTCACTGTCAATTTTTAAAGGGTTAATTGTAATTTCTGACTCTTTGAACAAATCTGGCAGAAGACCCATTATTTTACCAGTATATTCAGCCATTGCCTGCTCAACAGGAATCCCATCTTTAACTTGCTGCTCACTTTCTTCCTGCAAATCCTGCAACTCAATAATTTTTATTGCATTTAGACCATTAATTTTCAGATTAAAATCTACAGG
Organism: Gammaproteobacteria bacterium; assembly: GCA_029879605.1. Lineage (GTDB taxonomy): Bacteria > Pseudomonadota > Gammaproteobacteria > SZUA-229 > SZUA-229 > JAPHQX01. The sequence continues at coordinate 2,333 of JAOUQA010000074.1, read as the reverse complement.
CCCTATCTTAATATTCGAAGTGAGTATTTCCTGAACTTTCAATACTAACTGAGAGTTAAGTAACTGATCCTGCTCACTAGTTATAGCTCGCATATTAAATGTACGCACAGATAACTGGCTACCATTGGAGTAATAATCAAGTAATTTAAGTGCCAGAACCGAATCACCTATTAGCAACCCATTTTGACCTGTTACACCAGAATAATTTAAATTCAGACCCTGCAACTGCATATTATCAATACTGGTAGCCATCGACATTGCGGGCAAAACAATATCACCGGTTAATTTACCCGATTGTTGATGAAATTCAGACTGTATCGTAATACCCGAAGTCTGAATCGTAACTTTATCTTTATCCAGGCTTAATGCTGCATTTACAGCAGGCATATAACCTTCTGATATGACATTACCATTGAGATTAATAATATTCTGGTAGACCAGTGGTGATTTACCGGCAAACAACTGGTTAATCTGCGCAGCGAACTGGGTGTGAGGCAGCATCTCACCTGTCGCTACCGCAATAACAAAAGGCATTTTGCCCTGGTTAATCAGGCCGAGATAAACCGGGCCATGAACTATATTTTCTTTAAACTGAAATGTTAAAGGCGTATTTTTAACGCCAACTCTTAAAACTACATCAGATGAAAAAAAACCACGATTATAACTAACGATTTCAATATCAGCATGGGTAAGACTGGCAATTTCTGCCAGCATAGAGCGATAATCATTTTTAATTTTAAAGCCGAGCGCAATTGGACTTACTACCAGTAGAACCAGCAGTAAAGCAACAAACCATAGAAATATTTCGGCAAAACTGATTCTTTTCTTACTCATACTAATCCTTATATTTTATCTGTAACAAAAGATGCATAACTATAAAATGCTTAACCCGGAAACTACTTAATACAGTTTAAATACAACAGGCTTTAATTATTTTTTATATATTGATAAACGTTCAATTCGCCATCACGTGACAAAACATACAACTGGTTGCCTCTAACCACTGGTGGAACAATACATCCTGAAGTACCGGTATCTTTCCTGGCCAGAAAACGCCCATCATATTGAGAAATCCAGTGCAGGTAACCCTCAGAATCACATACAACAATCGCATCACTCATAGCAACTGGACGTGTAATACGGCGTGCAGATAACTTTTCCATCTTCCATAAGGTTGCGCCATTTGCACGATCCAGCGCCCAGATATAATCACGCTCATCGGCACTAAACAAGGTCGATTGATCAACCTCTACCCCAGTATAGGTAGAAAGCTTTCTCTTCCAGATTAACTGGCCACGCCTGATGTCAATTGCGATTACACTACCCTGGTAGCTGGCGATATAAAGAATATTATTTTTAAAAACCGCGTCACCATCAATATCAACGATACGCTCAAGTTCAGACTTACCCCTGGGAATTGCTACCGCAGCATCAAATAATGATTTACCTGTCACATCAAGCGCCACCAGTCGACCACTATCCAGACCGGTGAGAATTTTGTCATCCACAACAATTAGCCGACTGCCACCACGCAAACTTAATGCAGGCACATCACGCTTATAAACCCATTGCTGTTTACCCGTAGCAAGATCCAGGGCAATAATTTTTCCATCAACGGTTTTCATAACCAGTCGATCACGTACAATTTCAGCTGGCACAAGCACTTCAGTTGCAACGCTCTCCTGCCATTTTATGTCACCATTTTCCGCATCCAGCAAAAACACATCACCGTCTCGCGAAGTAACCGAGTGGAATTTTTCATTACCACCTACACCACCACTGATGACAACATCCAGATCGACAGACCACAACTCGTCACCATCATCAAGATCAACTGCCTTAACAGTGCCATTACGATCTGCCAGAACAATGCGATCTGACAACAACAAAGGATATAATTTTAGATAATGCTGATTAACACCACTCCCGGTCGAAACATCCCATAATTCTTCGATCACGGCAGAAGATTCAAAATCAATTAATTCAGCAGGTGGCTCAGTCGTATCCTCGGCACCACATGCTATTAAAAGAATGCTACTGAAAGCCAGAAAAAATAACTTCAATCTCATGCGGCTGGCTCGTTCACCTGCGCATCACCAAGATCTTCACGCTTTAAACGCAACCAACGACTGGGCTGTTCTGAAGAAGCAAGAATTGCCTTGTCATAAGCTGCTCGGGCATTATTAAAGTCTTTAGTCATAACATAAATATCACCTTTTAACTCCTCAAACATGACAGTAAAATTTTCAGGGTAATCAACATTAATTAACTGCAATGCTTCACTGTGCTTGTCAATTGCAACAAATAATCGTGCCATACGAAGACGTGCCAGG
>JAOUQA010000073.1 GCA_029879605.1 Gammaproteobacteria bacterium | reverse complement strand
TTTCTGAACTTGCAAAAATTGCTGGCGAGCCACTGGCCAGTTGCATTAATGAATTAAATAAAACCCTTTATAGCTCTGCCCCCGATCACTGGTCTGCCCAGTCACTCCTGGAAATTATCCAGACCCTGGCACCAGATCATGCCTCAAAACCGGGTAAAAATAATAACTCACTTGAATCCCTGTACAAAAAAACCGGCACATAAACATCTGAAATTTCTAGCATTAAACACCAGGCGATAAATTACCCCCGGGTCAAAACAGTTGATTTAACAACTTGGATACGGTTATCATTCAGCTACAATAAAAATCAGCCATAAGCTGATAAACAATTACCAGCCAAAATCTGGCTCAATTTCATTAGCGTGCTTGTCAGCATTAATATAAAGAAAAAAACACAAATACGCCTTTGCAGGTGTTTTTAATTTCTTTTTAATATTTTTCTCTAAACATATTTTTAGAGACTTTAAACTTACTGACTGAGGGTTAACAATGTTATTTGAAAGTTTTGCGACAGCACACTCTACTATCATCTGGTCAGGATTTATCCTGGCATTTATCATGGGTGCTGTAGTTACCAAAACAAATTTCTGCACCATGGGTGCAATTTCTGACCTGGTGAATATTGGTGATTCTGGACGCATGCGTGCCTGGTTTCTTGCCATTGCAGTCGCCATGGCAGGCGTCACGATTTTTGAATTCATGGAAATTTTTTCAACTGACAGTACTCGCCCTCCTTACCGAGGCAGTAATTTTGCCTGGCTGGAATATATTATTGGCGGCATCATGTTTGGTACAGGTATGACACTGGCCAGCGGATGCGGTAACAAGACCCTGATTCGTATCGGTGGTGGCAACCTTAAATCAATTATCGTTTTTGCCATTATCTCTGTCTGCGCCTATTTTATGGTTAACCCTTTCCCCGGCTCGGATAAAACCATCTACTCCGTGGTGTTCTATAGCTGGACCAGTGCAACCAGTATTTCTCTTGCAGGTCATCAGGATATAGGTTCACTGTTAAATTCAGTAACCGGCATTGACACCTCGACCCTTCGCATTGTTTGCGGAACATTAATTACTGCCCTGATTCTTCTACTGGTCTTCCGTTCCGCTGATTTTCGTAGCAACCGAAATAATATTCTTGCCGGAGTTGTTATCGGCTTATGTGTACTGGGTGCCTGGTATGTGAGTGGTGGTATGGCTCAAATAAATACCGATGATGCCAGCTATAGCTGGACTGAATATGCCAATGATGACAACTGGAGCATGCTGGAAGAAAGCAAACGGCCAGATGGCATTGCAGTTCAGTCTTACACTTTTATCAATCCAATCGGTGAAAGTCTTGGCTATACCCTGGGTGGCTTTGATAGCAATGCACTGACCTTTGGTATCGCTGCTGTTCTGGGTGTTATCCTGGGTGCCTTAAGCTGGTCGTTACTAACAAAAAGCTTCCGCATCGAATGGTTCATTAATCTAAAAGATTTTGTAACCCATGTCATCGGTGCCATCCTGATGGGAATAGGCGGTATCCTTGCCCTTGGTTGCACCATTGGCCAGGGTATTACCGGAGTCTCTACACTGGCACTGGGTTCAATGCTGGCTCTGGTATCGATAATTTTTGGCTGTGCCATCACCATGAAAATCCAGTATTACAAACTGATGCATGAAAGCGATGCAACATTTTTTAAAGCCCTGTTAAGTTCCCTGGTTGATTTCAAACTGCTGCCTAAGACAATGCGTAAACTGGATAACTGATACACCGGACTGACCATAGCGGGTTAACCGCTATGGTCATCATTCAAACTTCATGGCTACAAGGCCACTACATTTATCCAGCTAGTTGCTACAATCCGGCTATGTATCTTGATGACACACTAACCCTGATTACTGCTGCACTTGCCGGAACCCTGATGGGCAGCTTTCTACTGTTAACCGTTATTTATAAACCTCTTTTTTCCAGGCAACTGAACCACTCGCAACAGCTTTTTGTTTACCGGCGATTTTACCGACTCAACCTGTCACTAAGCCTAGTTGCCGGTACCCTGGCTGCCTTACTTAAATATCAGCAATCAGCATTTTTACTGGTCATTATTGGTGTCAGTTATGTCTTTGCCAGTATGCATTTATTAAAAGCCATTCAAGCCCACACCCATCGACTACCTGACCCGGAATCAGACAGACTATTAAGCCTGCTCACACTGGGACAAAACCTGCTCCATGGGGCCCAGTTCATAGCAGCCGGGTATGCTGTTTACTACCTGATATAAAGTGTTTTTTTCATTTAATCACAAGTTATCCACAGATTTTCCATAGGTCATACACAGAGTAATCCACATTCTATAGTACTTGACTATCCACCAATACACACTATATAGTATTGCCAGCATTTCAGTGGATGAATTAATAAGACTGGGCAGGTATTCAGAATAAATAGTTAAATGAATATCTTCAGGAAGCCATATCAATGATCTAGCTGCTAAAAAAAGGATATTCTTTTGCAAATGAACAACAGCCTTAGCGTCATCAATTCCCTGCTGATTGATATAAAAACAATCAATAACTCGCTATTAATCAAGCTCCATCAATCAGGCTTTAATACACAACTTCATTTTGGCCCGGAAAATGAGCACACAGCCAGAACGCTTATAGACACCATAGAAACTATGGTTATACATTTTCTGACCATCACGGCAAACAGGAATCAGTTTCTGCAGAGAACCAGCTTTAATGAACGCAAAGCCATAGAGACTCACCTTAAAGCACTTTATATCAGCCTGAAAAAAACCCAAAACCATCTTTCATTAATCGTTAATGAGTCACTCAATATTCAACAACATAAGGCACTGAGCTATTTGTCTGCTCAAAATGAAATTATAGAATTACCCCTGGTTGAAAGCACTCATCACATTGACCTGCTCAAACCCTATTCACGCATGCTGGAACTTATCATTGCACAGGAACGCATTCATGCCCTGTCTGCGGTACTTGAAACCCTGTTACACACTAATCCACAAATCGACCATATTCACGCACATGATGACAATGATTCAATGCAGGAACATGAACAGCAGGAAGCACTTGAACTATCGCACTATTTTATAAAGCAGGCCTTGTAAGTCACTGTTAATATGCTAGTTTCTACAGATAACTTTTTATAAAGTCATTTTAGGAGCAGGCATGCCTTGGTGGGCGATTGTATATCTTGTGATTTTAACCACGGTAATCGTCATATCGATTATCAAAGATCGTATTGATCAGAAAAGTATCTATTACCAATTAGGTGAATTAGTATCTGGTGTCATTGGTGTGCTGTTTATCATCAGCTACTGGAACCTGGACTTAATTGCATTGCTAAGCTGGCTCAGCATACCTTTACTAATCTATGCCATCAGTTGGGATCAATATGCCCTGGCGCACCTCCGGAAATCAAACTATCCAGACCTGACAGAAGAAGAAAACAGGGACATGGATAAATACAGCAGAATCTTTGCGATAATGTTTATACTTCCCTGTTATATCGCTGGCATCCTTATAATTTATAAACTTTTTAACTGATTTTTAGAGATTATCATCACACAGGTGGATACGGGCTTCATATAAACGCTCACACTGGTAAGGCGCTTTCTTATCACGGTAACAACCAAAACGATTTCTAAGAGCCGACTCGCGACATTCACCCCAGGTGGCCGTCCTCTCATTACTGTCACTCTTATTTTTCTTAGCCCAGGGATCCTTGGAATTCACTTTTGATGAGACAGCAGAAGCAAATTTACTGTCAAATTCTGACTGTATGCTCTGCTGCTCAGCACTACTTAGCTCATGGGCTGCCTTGTTTTTATTAGCAAACACAGATGACGCTAATACCTGGTTGGCCATTGAAAAATTTAACACCAGCAACACAGCTAATAACCTGATAGAAAAAATCATAATAAAACCTTGATAAATAATAACTTCAATAAATTAAAATAGTTGAATAAATAGATATAGACTGTGGTATTTTGTTTGTAAAGCACCGTCATGCCTTATGTTATGAAAAATATCAAACACAAAGCGCCACTCTGAACACTACAAATATTTCAACCTGCGCCTAATCATTTGTTTAACGGTTAAATTTGCCCTTATTCAGAGCAGCTACAGGATTTTCAGATCAAAATCTAACCCCTGAAACTATCCACAATAACTGTGGATAACTCTGTGGGTAATATATTAATTACAACCCAAATCCCTGATAAACACACTCATGGCTACATTTTGGTTAAAAATTAGCCTTAAACAATATGTCCTTATTATTCAATTAGTTACGGATACTGCTAATAATTAGTTGATTTATTTCAGCTATTAATTATGACGATCTTAATCTATACAGGGATAAACACATACCTGTGTAAAAGACAACAAATTTTAAGCATTATGAAACAAACTCCATCCACCTGTGTTTACCTGGGAACAAATCTAGCCTCTTATGGCTTTGGCAACAATCACCCGTTTGGACCACAACGACACAATAGTTTTTCTACCGCATTAAGAGACCTGCAACTTGACCAGCAATTATGCCTACGCGAACCTGTTTCAACTAATCGACAGATTATTGAACTCTTCCATGAACCAGATTATGTTGACCGGGTAATTGAACAGTCAAAAACTGGCTCTGGCTACCTGGATTATGGTGATACCCCTGCATTTAAGGGTGTATATGAAGCTACCTGTTATGTTGTTGGCTCCGTTATCGATGCGATTGATCAGTTGCTCAAGCATGAATTCAAACATGCTTTTGTACCTATTGCAGGTTTACACCATGCGCGAAGAGACTCTGCCGCCGGTTTCTGTGTATTTAATGACTGTGGGATTGCCATCGAATATCTCAAAACTCAAAAGCTGAAACAGATTTTATATGTTGATATCGATGCGCATCATGGTGATGGTGTATTTTATGCATTTGAAGATGACCCCGCAGTTATTTTTGCTGATATACATGAATCAGGACAATATCTTTACCCTGGCACAGGCCACAGTAGTGAGACGGGACGTGGGGAAGCCACGGGATTAAAACTCAATATCCCGATGAAACCAGGAAGCACCGATAATGACTTTCTGATTGCCTGGCAACAGCTGGAAAAATTTGTCAGCCAGTTCAAACCGGAATTTATACTGCTCCAGTGTGGAGTCGATAGTATGGCTGGTGACCCGATTACTCATCTGAAATACTCAGCCCAGTCACATGCCTTTGCCACACAGGCATTAATTAATATTGCCAATCTGCACTGTGAAGGAAAATTACTGGTTATGGGGGGAGGCGGTTATAATCATCAAAATATTGCCCTGGGCTGGACGACAGTTGTACAGACACTGATTGACCAATCTGGGTAATCAGGACGTGTTAGTGTATGCTGCCGTCAATAATTTATATAAACAATGAATTCAATGACCAATATTATTATTCCGGCTGTCACCGAAGATCAGAAACATTATATTTTATATGATGCTGCAAGCATGGAATCTCCTTCAGCCAGTTTATTCAAGCCTGACTGGCTGGCTCAACATGGAGAAATAGATGACATTAGTGCTGGTCGTGGAGCGGCATGGTTCATTAATTACAAACAACAACAGTGGGTACTCCGCCATTATCGACGTGGCGGCCTGGTTGCCAGGCTAATAAATGATACTTACCTGGGTTTTTTTCTAAACAGGTCCCGCTCATGGCGTGAATGGAAACTGTTACATAAACTTTATACTCACAAGCTACCTGTACCCCGGCCGGTTGCTGCCAGTGTCAAACGCATGATCTGCTTCTACACTGCAGATATCATTGTTGAAACTATTCCAGATACAGAAACCCTGGCGAAATTACTCTGCCAGCAACAGCTTGATGATAGTCAGTGGCAAAATATAGGCGCCACTATCAGGCAGTTTCATGACTTTAATCTTTATCATGCCGATTTGAATGCACATAATATTTTGCTAAATAAAGAAAGAGACGTATTTATTATTGATTTTGACAGGGGAAGAATCAGAAATAATGGTTCATGGAAAAGCGCCAACCTGCAACGACTACAACGTTCTTTGAACAAATTAAATAATATGCACAACACGTTCAATTACAGTGATCATAACTGGCAAGCCTTACTAACAGGTTATGATTTAAAATAATCTTTGTAACAGGTTTTTATCCTGGCATTATATTTTTCAACTATATCATCCTGCTCAGCCATTAAACGTTCAGCCCTGGCTGACAGGTCTTTCCTTTCCTGTTCATCCTGCAGCAACCGACCAAGCGTCTCTGCCAGCTGATTAATATTCTCAACCTGGATACACGCCTTATGCTCAAGAAACAAATCCACTTCCTGCTGGAAATTATAAAAATACGGGCCTATTACCAATGGCTTTGCCAGGCGCGCAGGCTCAAGAATATTCTGACCACCATGTTCAATTAAAGAGCCGCCCATAAACACGATATCCGCACGAGCCATAAAATCAACCAGCTCACCCAGGGTGTCCGCAATATAGATATCCGTATTGCCGGTTACGTCATCCTTATTACTTCGTAATGCAACCTGGAATCCCAGCTCTGCAAGATGCGCAGCTATACCCCTGCCTCGCTCTGGATGCCTGGGCACAATCACCAGCAAATAATCTTTTACATCCAGCATTTTCCACATTTCTGCAAATTGCAGTTCTTCATCATTATGACTTGAAGCCAGGAGAACAAATTTTCGCTGACTAAAGTCCTGAAGCTCGCCCGGCATTAAATCTGCTGATCCGGAAAATTTTAAGTTGCCGAGAACTTCTATTTTATTGTTCTCACAGCCCAACTGTAAAAAGCCAGACCTGTCAGTTTCACTTCTGGCCATCACATGATCTACTCGACCCAATGCTGCCTGGTACTGCTTTTGCATCCAGTTATTAGCCTGTAATGTTTTCTTCGACAAACGCCCATTTACAATAGTTACTGGAATCGAATACCTTGCACACTGAAAATATAATTCTGGCCATATTTCAGTTTCAAGTATAAAAGCCAGTTTTGGCTTCACCTGTTTTAGAAACTGATTCACACAAAACCTGAAATCAACTGGCAAATAACCATGAACTACATTGTTAAGCTTTTGCCTGCCAATTATTTCCGCACCTGTTGGTGTCACCGTGGTAACAATAAATGCCTGCTGTGGATATTCTTTAATTAAAGTTTTGATAAGAGGCAAAGCGGTATTCACCTCACCGACAGAAGCACAGTGCAACCAGATACTATGCCTGTCTAGACCTGTATAACCAAAGCCCAGTCGTTGTAGAAAATATTTCATCGAACGATAACGGACAGCTATCCTGGCCGTATAAATGACAATAAGCGGCAGAAACAGATGAATAATCAGGCGATAACTTGTCATTATTCTTTTCTGTACACGGCAGGCATACCTTCTGGCCGATTTTTATAACGTTTATGAATCCATAAATACTGTTCAGGATTCTGCATAATCATGTATTCAATCGTCTGGTTAATAGTTAGTGCATCCTTTTGAGCATCACCGGTAGGAAAATTTTCCAGCTCGGGCAACACAACCAGTTTATAACCCTGACCCTTTGGCTTTCTTATTATGTAATAAGGTACAACTGGTGCACCTGATATTTCAGCAAACCGCGCAGGTGCTGTAAGCGCTGTCGCTTCTACTCCAAAAAAAGGCACAAACAAAGTATCCTTGCTACCAAAATCCTGGTCTGGTGCATACCAGGCAGCGTAACCTTTTTTAAGACCACGAACCAGGCTGATAGGCTTGTGATGATCAACTATTGCTTTATACAGACGGCCACGGTGATAACGCATAAACGCATCAAACAGATCATTTCGCGCACGCTTATACATCACCTGGAATGGGACATAATGATTTAATACCGGGCCGCCTACTTCAAGACAGGTAAAATGTGCAGTAAGGATAATAACGCCTTTACCTTTCTGTTGTGCCTGTTGAAGATAATCAAGTCCTTCGATTTCACACATTGCCAGAATGCGTTCATGTTCCCACCAGGACAAGCCAAGTTCAAATGCTGCAACACCCACGTTTTCAAAACACAGCTTAAGCATCCGTTTGATTTGCCTGTCTGTGTAATCTGGAAATGCAATGCGCAAATTAACCTGGCCAATATATCGGCGTTGTGGCAATAACCAGTAAACTAATCGG
>JAOUQA010000548.1 GCA_029879605.1 Gammaproteobacteria bacterium | reverse complement strand
CGCCAGATTGCGCCTTTAAGCCCGGCCATACACATGGGTGCGGATCGTGTGCTGGTGATTGGTGTGAGTAAACGCCGGGATATAAAGGAGGAGCATAAAAAAATACCTCAATATCCATCGCTGGCCCAGGTCGGTAGTCATATCTTAAACAGTATATTTATTGATAGCCTTGAAACTGACCTGGAACGCCTGAGGCGGGTTAATAAAACTATTGAGCTTATTCCATCTCATCACGCGGTTGAAAATAATGTCAGTTTGCGGCCGATTGATGTGCTGGTGGTGTCACCCAGCGAAGATTTGCAGGAGATATCTTATAAGTATGTTCAGTGCCTGCCGCTGACAGTGCGATTTTTTCTACGCGGTATCGGTGCAATGGATAATAAGAGCAGTAGCCTGGTAAGTTTTCTCCTGTTTGAAAAAGAATATTGTCGGGAATTAATTAACCTGGGTTACAAGGATGCCATGCTGCGCAAGGATGAATTGCAGGAATTTTTAAATATAGATAAGGCGACAGCTGCTAGCTGCAAGTGTGAATAACCCCGGGTATTTTACTTGCCATGATTAAACACCTGCTTAAATCTATACTGGCTTTCTTTAATGCAGATGACAATACATCCTATGCGCACCGTGATCGAAGAATCGAGATTGTTGCTGAAGAGAAAGGCATAGACATTAATGCACTGCGACAGGAAGTAACTGGTATCCTTGAAAAACAGGGCAGGGTAGCAGCCATTTCAATGATACAAAAACGGTTTCATGTGCCCCTGTCATTTGCCTGGGGATTTGTTGATAAACTGGATAAGAAAGACCAGTAGCGGGATCTTGTTTCTCCATTCATTCTAGTAAGCAGTCACAACACATGTTGTGTACCCACATGCTTTTCCAGACTTTTTGATTATCATTTTGCGGTAGGCTAGCTTTATTGTTTTGCTATTGTCGAGATGCTGTTTTGTTTGAACTGAATTTTAAAAATCGCTACCTGGCACTGGGTGAAGGCTTTTATCAAAAGATAAATCCCACACCGGTGGCGAAGCCGCGGCTGATTAAATTTAATCATCAGCTAGCGGCACTGACGGGTGCGCTATCTGATGCAGTTGATGAACAGTTTCTTGCCGATGTGTTTTCCGGCAACGTGATTCACCAAAGCTGTCAGCCACTGGCAATGGCCTATGCCGGTCACCAGTTTGGTCACTTTAATCCCGAGCTGGGTGATGGGCGTGCAATTTACCTGGGTGAGCTTGACCTGCTGTCGGGTGATTCGATGGATGTGCAATTAAAAGGTTCAGGGCAAACCCGTTATTCACGACGGGGCGATGGTCGTGCTGCGCTGGGACCTGTGTTGCGTGAATACCTGCTCAGTGAGGCCATGCATCAACTGGGTGTGCCGACGACACGAGCACTGGCAGCTGTGACTACGGGTGAGCAGGTAGCCCGTGATTCATTATTGCCCGGTGGTGTGATTACGCGAACCGCATCAAGTTTTATTCGTGTTGGCAGTTTCCAGTTTTTTGCCATGCAGGATGATGAGGTTTCGATTAAGAAACTGGCGGATTATGTAATAGAACGAAATTATCCTCAATCTCTTGAGGCGCAAAATCCTTATCTTGCTATGTTTGAAGCCGTGGTGTTGCGCCAGGCCAAATTGATTGCACAGTGGATGCACTTCGGTTTTATTCATGGCGTGATGAATACCGATAACATGTCTGTGGCCGGGGAGACAATTGATTATGGTCCCTGCGCCTTCATGGACTTTTATCATCCCCACCAGGTATACAGTTCGATTGATCGTCATGGTCGTTATGCGTATGACAATCAACCTGATATCGGTGTATGGAATTTATCACGACTGGCTGAAACCCTGTTGCCGCTGTTTGATGCTGATTCAGATAAAGCCGTGGAACTGGCACAGGGTATACTGGAAAAATATGTGCATGCTTATGGTAATGAATGGTTAAACGGTTTTCGTGCCAAGTGCGGATTAATGGTGGTGGCCGGGGTAAC
>JAOUQA010000547.1 GCA_029879605.1 Gammaproteobacteria bacterium | reverse complement strand
TTAATTAACAAGGGTATTACACCAACAGCTGCATGCAGCATGACTATGGTAACTCCATTAACGGATGACCCTGATATGCGTGATACGTTAGACGCAGCTGTACAGACATTCTTTGGTTAATTAGCAATCAACATTCCCTCTCCTGTTGGGAGAGGGCTAGGGTGAGGGGACAGAAATGGATATTCTGACCAAAGCCAGAGATTTGAGAAAAAATCTAACGGATGCAGAAAAAATTCTCTGGCAAAAATTACGTAATCGACAATTAAATGGTTACAAGTTTAAACGACAAGTACCAATTGACCATTTCATTGTTGACTTCATATGTAGTTCAGCGAGGCTGATCATAGAGCTTGATGGCGGACAACACGCAGAACAAGTTAACTACGACCAAAAACGTAGCGAATACTTAAAATCAAAAGGTTTCACAGTCATTCGTTTTTGGAACAATGAAGTATTACAAAATCTTGAGGGTGTTTTAGATACCCTCACCCTAGCCCTCTCCCTACAGGAGAGGGGAATAAAAAGATGAGTTAATACTATGAGCATCAAACTCGAAGATTACGAAGAATTTCTCGAAGATAGACCTTCGATTCGTGAAGTACTGGAAGCAACCTTCCAGGAAGCATCACGCATTATGTCACCAGCCGGTCTTGAAACCTACCTGGAAGGCACCAAGGCGATGTGTAACCTTGGCCGTGGTAGCGACCTGGTAATTACCTATATCCAGGAAATGCCACTGGTTGTTAAAGAGTGTGGCGAAGACATTATCGAAGACTGTATTACTGCAGCTATGAAACTGTCTTCCATGACATCCGGCGAAGTCATTGCATTATTATTCAGTAGCCTGCCTTCTGCTGCCCGTAACCTGGGTGATGCACAACTACTACGTGGTTACCTGACATTTATTCACCAGTTTGCATCCACTGCAGCCCGTGGTTTAAGACCCATGTTAAACCACATTGATGAACTTCTCGGCAAGTTAACTCTAAGTGGTTTACGTCGCTGGGCCAACTTTGGCGCCCAGGCCTATCGTCGTGATTTCGAAAACCTGACCACTTATTTCAACCTGGAATCTGCCGATTCACTCGCCATGCTGCAGAAAGAGCGCCGTGGTGTTCTATTTATAAAAGTACAACGCAAACTTAATTTTTATTTACGCGCACTCTGGGGCCGCGACTTCTTCCTGAGACCTACCGGGGCAGATTACACGGATTTTCGTCCTTATATCGAACACCGCATTTTGCATTTGCCTGATGCAGTTGATGATGTAGATATGGGCGAAGGCAATGAAAAAATTCCCGGCATGGAGCTATACCGAGCCACTGCTGCCCATATGGCTGCGCACATGTGTTATTCCTCGGAGCCGATTTCTGCAGAACAACTTAGTCCTGCACAGATGTTTTTCATTGGCTTTATGGAAGATGCGCGTATCGAATATAAAGCCAGTTCAGCCTTTCCAGGATTACAGAAATTGTGGCTGGCGCTACTAAAAATAGCTGACCATGATAATGAACCTGAACACCCAACTTTAAAAACCCTGGAACACATCGCAGTCATGTTGCTCGATAGCAAGCACGAAATCACCATTAATGATGATCAACTAACTGCTTTTGTCGACAAGTTTCATGAAGAAATTGAAGCCAACCAGGATAACAACAACTTCTCCTGGCACATGGGACTTGAATTGTTCAATGTTTTCTCAGCAAGAAAAGAAGTTCCGAGCTTGCGCATCCTCGAGCGTATTCGCATTCCTTATCGTGACGACAATCGTTATGTCTGGGAATTTGAAGAATTCGACTGGAGTGTAGAAACTGAATATGTACCTGCCAGTCAGCGACAGGTACGTCGTGTGATGAACATTATGGAAATGGCCAACGAAGTGGACTGTGAACTGGCCGGTGATGATGCCCAGGAAATCTGGACCTGTCCGGACGAAATGTTCCCATACGAAGATGACCTGTCTGATTCAATGAAAAGTTTCAATGACATGTGGGGCAAAGAG
>JAOUQA010000545.1 GCA_029879605.1 Gammaproteobacteria bacterium | reverse complement strand
GTAAATTCTATTACATTATTAATAACATACTATGCGTCTGATTAAAGCAGCCACGATTACCTTATCTACCGGACTGCTTATATTTATAGTCATGATAATCCCTTTAATTGCAGTCAATGTGAGTCCTTTTATCTACACTGCACTACATGGCAATAAAGAAACAGAAAAACTCTATGCAGTTTATAAAATGGCATCATCTGGCACAGAATTAAGTAGAGTTATCAATTATGCAAATATCAGTAAACTAGAATACATAGAATACCCCTCTGACAATATAATTACACTTCATGGACAGACAGAAGACCATGTTGAAACTATCATTATCTGGCATAAGAACGGTGTAACAACATCCGCCAGGTTTGAGAATTTTTAAAGCCTTTCTGAACCAGCTAGATATAAATCCAGACAATTTTTTAGTTCAGACAAGTAATGTCATCAGGTCTATACTCCTGTAATATCTTTATCAATACCGTCCATGCTCCAGCAGGCGATTATTAGCTATGAAACATCTATTTTTATTGCTTGTAGTATTTTGGCTTCCACTGTCTGCCCAGGCAGGATCCAAAGCATCAATACGCATTTTTAATGAGGCCCGGCATGAACACACTGCACACGGATTCTCACTAACCGCCCATGAATTTAGATCTGGTTCCAGCGAGGTTGCAGCCCTGGGACTGACTTTTAGTATTATTGAATCAGACATCCCACTGGAACACTCAAACCGTAATACCATCTACCCTGTTTATGCTTTTGTTAATTTTTCCTTAAATTATGCCATTACTCCATTTTTTGAAGGTGGCCTGGACCTGGGTGACGCACTATTCGATAAAGTGCCTGACAACAACACCATGGATATTGATATTTATGTTGCTGCCGGCTTAAACATTACTCTATATAAAACAGCCGGCCTGTCAATTTATCACAAAACATATAATTTACTTTTCAATGAAATTGATGACCCGACATTACAGGATGTTACCCTCGACGTAACCGGCGTGAGCTTATACTACTATTTTTAATAACTTTAACTCACCACATTACTTCACCTGGATTAATAATAACCCGAGGTAAAAATATGAACCTGATTTTTAGAATGCTCTGGCTACTAATCACGTCATCTTTCAAACCTGGACTACCCCATGTAAAACCCTATAATGAGCTAATACTGCGAGTATTGCCTAATGATCTTGATCTAAATTTACATATGAATAATGGTCGCTATATGACCATATGTGATCTTTCCAGAATTGATATGTTCTTACGAACCGGGCTTGCTAAAACCATGTTCAAACATAAATGGATACCCATTATTACCGAACATACCATGCAATACAAAAAAGCACTCAGACCTTTTCAGAAATATAAAGTAAGCATGAAAATCACTGACTGGGACGAACGCGAATTCTTTATGCAACACTGTTTCCTGGTTGATGATCGGATCGTTGCTGAAGGTACATCTAAAGGAGTTATCTACAGCAAACGTGAAGGCGTCATACCACCCTGCAAGGTGATGGACACAGTTGAAACTGATAAACACTAAAGGTTATCATATGCCATTTATACATATTAAATCACTACCTTTCAAACAGGCATTTGAATCAGCATCCACCCTGATTAATATCAACCGAGAATTTTCTGAAAAAAATAATATCCCTGAATTTCATATTCACTCAAGCTGGGAATTTTATTTACCTGGTCACTATGCAAAAGGTGACCAGGCACCCAGTGAGCAACCAGACAATTTTCACCCTGTCATTGTTGATTTATTAACACCTGACTTTAACGATAACCAGACTATTGCTGGCATGCTATCAAGTCTTGCAGATAGTATTCACCGTCATGCCCCGGTAGCCATCGATAGAATCTTTATTAATCATCGCCAGGCTCATTCAGGCATGATTTTTGATGATGGCAAAGTTGTTAGCTGGTGACAATAATCAGAATTTAATTTATTAAATACACTAGATTAACGAATTATAACTATAAAAATTACTATCTGGCTTCAA
>JAOUQA010000546.1 GCA_029879605.1 Gammaproteobacteria bacterium | reverse complement strand
GATTCTGGAACATATAGTTCAAGTGGATCAGTAACTTTTGATGATTGGGGGTATACTGGTCCCGGTGGTCGAACAGCGATGGATTTTAACTCTATTAATGGATTTGGTGGTACAGCTGAAGGTAATATGCTTGATCCTACTGGTGGTATCGGCCAGATACAGCATGTTGTGACTTCTGGTCCTGATGGTCTCACCCCTGATGCTCCTGATACTGTAGAAGGAGATATTCTTGGTAATGCTGGTAATACATTTACCAATGCGAATATGGATTCTGCTGCAAACTTTTATAAATGGGCTTATACATCACCAGCTAACTCGACATTCAATAATATGCGTATCGATTATGATGGTGATTATGATATTGCCAAGGACGATATGAATTTTGCTTTCTATAACTATTTTGATTATTCGCAAGTAGGTACAACAGGTGGTTTAGCTGATGGCCGTTATTTGACTGGGCTTGCATTTCAGCCTTATGCATTAACTGATGCAACTGGTTGGTGTGGGTCGGTTCTGGCTGACCATCCAAATGCTCTCGAAGCTATGGCAGGTCAGGTACAGTTTGATTTTGCTTTTGATGTATATTTCCAGTTTGTTTTACCTGATGGTTCTGTGAGTTATTCATACAGTAGTACTGAAATTGTGCCTGATTTCCAGATGAGAAGTTATGGAGATATTACTGTGGATGTAACAACAGATGGTGGTGATTCTCAACAATTTAGTGCCCGGGCTGTTGTTAATAACACAGATCCTGCTGCAGGTAATACGCAAGTTGGACCAGATGCGCCTGTCGATGCTGATTATCACAATAAGGTTTCATTTATGGGTGCAGGTGTGCTACCTAATACACCTGAGTGTGGTCTCTTAACTGCGGAGTGGGCGAGTGGCGCCAGAGGTCCTGGTGTTAAAAAATTTGCAGGCATTATCGATGGTGTAGCTGATGCTACAGCTTGTGCGGCTGCTGGTGGTTCATGGCAAACACATGCTTTCTCAGGATATGCTTTTATTTTGCGTGCAGATGCTGATCGTTATGTAGACTACTTCGATGAGTCAGTTTATGGTGCGGATCCTACTGCAGTACCAGTACCAGCAGCTATCTGGTTATTCGGTTCTGGTTTGATGGCGATGATTGGTTTTGCAAGACGTAGACAGTCTTAAAAAGTAACAAAAATTGTTATTAATAATATGGCGAGCGAATGCTCGCCATTTTTTATGCAGATCTAAATACTCAACCGTCGCGATTGAGGATCAATCTCTGCATGCTCCCACGCCGACATAAATATCTCAGCTAATTTCCCGGCTCGGTATTTGCAATCCGGGTTTAAAATTCCATCGAATTCTTTTGAGTCGCGTCTGAAGACAAACCCGCTCCGGTCAGCTACCATGAAAGCGATATTTGTTTGCTGGTATTCTTCTGCAGGTATTCGGATTTCAATGACTGAGGTTAGTTCATGGGCAAGGCGTATTAATGGATGCCCCCGGCTAACGGCTGATGTGCTTTCAAATGCGAGGATCTGGATTTTTGCATGGCGGTTGCCGCGGGCCATGGCCAGTAATTTGTCACAGAAGTTGCCGGTGTAGATATCGTATTCAAGGTCGGGGGTGAAGATCTGAATGGTTTTTAGTGCCTGTTTTGCGAGCTGGTTAACGGAGCGTCGTGCACTGTCCAGTTCGGTAAAATGAACATCCAGGTCGATGTTTCCCGTTCTTTCAAAATCCGATAATTCAAACAGGCTCATTAAGATTTCTCCGTTTCGGTCGAAATGACTGGTTTCAGGATCATGGTTTTATGGGGGATGCCGGCATCCATGAATTCATCACTATGGATAATGAATCCAGACTTCTCATAAAATGGTATGGCAGTTAGCTGTGCATGTAAATAGATTTCCGGGTAAGCTGATTTTTTCGCGTAATTTAATAATGCATCCAGCAATAATTTTCCCACACCCTGGTTACGCCATTCTTTTAACACGGCCATTCGACCAATCTGCCCATCGGATTTGATG
>JAOUQA010000544.1 GCA_029879605.1 Gammaproteobacteria bacterium | reverse complement strand
AGGAATTGAACGAATGAAATATCTTGCGGTAATTAATTTTGTAACCGTATTTATATTTGTAATAGGAACTATAATCATAGTTCATTCACCTGATGAAGTAATTGAGGCTAGCTTTATTCGTTCATTTTCATTCCTGGCAGGCAGTATTGCTGGATTAGTTATATTGGCACTAAATACCGATATACGTTTTCGTCCCGTAATTGATTTTAATCACTGGTTTGAGCTTGCCAGGAAAACATATATATTTTTATTTAATCGTCTGGCGACCAATCTTGGTCAGTTTGCGCCTTTTTATGCAGTAACTATATTATATGCAGATGAGATTGTCGGTTTATTCGCTGCCTCTCACAGGTTATACATAATTGCACTTACAGCTTTATTTGCTGTTACGTCTGCTGTTTATCCAATATTGTCAGATCTTGCTCGTAATAAACCTGAGCAACTGGTTGAATATCAGCAGAAGCTGATACAGTTCCTGGCTTTTTTATTTATCCCCACTGGATTGTTCTGCATGGTTTTTTCCGATGATATTATGAGATTTCTGTTTGGCGATAAATATATTGATGCTTCATTTTCTGCTGGTTTGTTGCTACTGGCATTACCTGTAGTGGCCATTAAGACAATTTATGTATTTTCACTACTGGGTAGCAGGATGGAAACCAGGGCATTACAGGTCAATGTGGTGGGCGTTGTATTGCAGCTATTTTTGGCTATCTTGTTGGTGCCAAGCTATAATCTTACTGGTGCAGCTAGTATGATGCTGATAGGCGAATTCATGGCAATGTGCCTGGCATATTATTACTGCCTGACACTGCTTGGTAGTATGAGGTTAATTGATTCAGTCGTAGTCAGGATATGTGTCATAAGCTTTGTTGTTGTGCTTATTGCATATGCCCTTAATATAAAATTAATTTGGACGGCGCTTCTGAGTGCAACTCTCTATCTGGTGTTATCTCCAGTTGTGGGGATAGTACCTCAATCATTTTTACGAAAATTAAAAAGTTGATAGGCATAATTACTTGTCAATAATATAACAAATTTATAAGAAGGTTTAGGAATGCAAACTGTATTTGTTGCTGAAATTGTACCAAGTCAGAATAAGGGTGAAGCAGCTCTTATGTGGGGCATAGTCAGATCTATAAGAGAAAAAGCAGACAAGGACACAAAATTTTATTTATGTTCTGAGACGTATGAGGATGATCATTATGAATATGGTAATGATGTTGATGTTATCGATCACCCTGGCCTTGTTCCAGTAAGTGATAGCGCTTCATGGAAACTGCGATACTTTATTATCCAGAGTCTAAAACATATGTTGTTTGTGCCGTTTTATTATTTATTCGGTAAATTTTCATTGCTATTTTTCAGGAATAAGCTATGGAAGGCATACTATGAAGCAGATGTAATAGTGGTTGGGCATGATAATGCTTTCTCTAAGTTTCATCTTCCTTTGATACTGTATTCAAAGCTTCTTAGAAAGAAGGTTGCAGTATATGGATCCACTATTATGCCGGTTGTTCTGAATACAGATCTGATCCGAAAATTTGCACGTTGGACATTAAATCAGGTTGATCTTATAACCACGCGTGAGAATTTGACATATGAACATCTACAGTCGATAGGTGTTAATAAAGCGCCTTTGTATCATACAGCTGATAAGGCTTTTATCTTGGAGCCAACGTCCGAGGATGAAGTCAAACAAATGTGTTCTGATCTTGGGCTTACTGACCTGAAGTCACCGGTGATCGGGGTAATGATTGTTAAAGGTTCGACCGTATTTAAAGCAGCTTTTAAAGATCAGGATCTGTCTCCACAGGAAAAATACGATAAACATATCAGCGAAATAGCCAAAACCATGGATAATGTTGCTGAACGACTCAATGCAACGCTGGTTTTTATGCCACATTGCATTGGTCCAGGTGAAAATCTTGATGATCGTGTTTGTGCCCGTCATGTACATGAAAAAATGTCAAAAAAATCACAGGTAATTCTGCTTGAAGAACAGCTTC
>JAOUQA010000543.1 GCA_029879605.1 Gammaproteobacteria bacterium | reverse complement strand
TTTTAAGTACAACATCGGAATCTTCTTTGTAACAGGAACTTCCTAATGTGACCTCATCTAAAGAATCATCCATTGCAATATCATAATTCATTAATATATTCTCAAGATTTAATACATGATAATAATATATGCAACTTATTATGTGGTACTGCAGATATATAATAACTGGTGATAAGTCACAAAAATCACCCGCGTTAGACAGTATCTACAAAATATAAAGCGGGTGATTTTAGAAGTTAATCGAGATGCACTCTATGCTGCTTTGCGTTTAAAGAATCTTCCTGCCAGGGCAGCTATACCAATCACAATAACTATGCCAAATTTCTTCAAAAATATCAGGGCAGCAGCAATCAAGCCTGTCTTGGCAAGCACCTTACCGGCAACCAGAGCACCGATTCCATAAGCTGCAACTTTATCCATATCAGGATTAAAATCCTCATATCTCATACCTTGATTGAAGTTTGCAAGAGCAAGTACTGTATCCATTTTTGAATCAATTACAGCCTTCTGATTAATATCAGCTATGAAATTAAGCACCAGCACCCCTTTACGACCTAAAACACGTATACTGTAATTCAGGGTATTCACAGGACTATCACCAAACTTCAACTCTTTTGCCCAGTATAACTTATGTGAATTCTGATCATAAAAAGGCCTTGCTGCCCAGCCAACTAACTCAATTTCTTCATAACCCTGCTGTACCCGTTCCTTGCTGCTAGCTCGCGTTTCATCCTGCATCTGCTCTAGCAAATCATCATAGTTAATGTCACCTGCATCCTCGTCAGACACATAACCATCATCAATATACTCAATAGTTACAGCCCAGCCATCAGCTTCAAATGGGCTTGGCTCAACTGGCAATAACATACCGAGCAATTCAGCAGCAGCGCCAGGGGGGTTACCCCAGGCATCCACAAGAATTGTTTCAGAATCTTTAGGATTAAGATAATAAAAATTCTCAGGCACGTTTAATGTTGCAACGTTATTAGGTAGCACAACTTCACCCTGCTTTCGATCGAGAGAGTTCCAGATCTTCTTAATCTCTGCCAGGTATTGTGCTTCTTCCAGTGTAAACTGCGCCTCAACTGGTGTAGGCTGAGTCTCTTCTGCCATAATTGGCTGACATATTAAAATAGTCAGCAAAGAAAAAATTAATCCTGAATTCTTCATTATTATCTCCTCCTGATTAATGAAATACTTATAAAAATTAAATGTCAATCAAACCAGCCACGTAGCTCAATCCATCAGGTAATCATGAACCAGCTAGTAACCATACAAATAATAATCGCCTGATTTAGACAAGGTGAGATAATAAAGATATCAGCCAACAACAATACAGAAACTGATTCCCAGCTGTCGAAGTTCCCTCTTATTATAGATGGTTTTCGTGGTTTTTCACGACAGCGAAGATATGATACGCCATATACTTTAATTAGTACTGAATCTATATTTCTATTATTTTCTGACTCAATCTCCTGCTATAATCACCATATCCATATATGAGGCATATCTTTTGAGTTTTAAGCAAATACAAATGGCGCTCTATGCGCTTTATTTAACCAATAAGTTTGGGTTTAAATTTAAAAAAATCTCCAGTAATTCAGAAAAGAAGAAACTTCGCATCGAATATGGAGAAACATTGCTCTCCAAATTGAATATTGAAGTTATCGTCAAAGGCATTGAAAAAGTAGACCCGAATGGACAATATCTACTAATTTCGAATCACCGCAGTATTATTGATCCCTGCATTATTGAAGTCGCATTTAAAAATACTAATATATTCGGCTTATGGGTTTCCAAAAAAGAACTTTATAATTCTTTCTTTTTTGGGAAGTTTGTTCGCAATAGTGGCACAATCCTGCTGGATAGAGAATCCAGCCACATGGGTCAGTTCTTCAAGGCCATCAAAGAAGGCCTGAATCAGGGCTCCTCCATTTTTGTATTTCCTGAAGGCACACGAAATAAAGAAAACACTGAATTAGCTGAATTTAAAGAAGGCTCTCAGCTAATT
>JAOUQA010000542.1 GCA_029879605.1 Gammaproteobacteria bacterium | reverse complement strand
GCCAGAGAATGGACCATCGATCATGGCACCACCGAGGATGCCATCACCATCCCAGTCTGTTGAAGTGAATGTGACGGAATCTGGATTTTCTGTGATGTCCCAGATATTAACTACATCGATATTAGTACTTGTATTCCAGTCGAATAACATATGTACACCAATCTGGCCAGGACCGACTGTGAAGTTATATATACCACCTTCAATAGTATCGACTGAATAGTCGCCAGGGCCATAGGTTGTAATGTCATGGGCATTCCAGAATATACCGTAGAAAGAATTACTGCTGGAGATTGAATTTCCAACACCACTTGGTGGAGTGACAATCGTAGCAGTTATTCCTGGATCACAATCTAAGCCACTCCAATTACCTAGATTATTGTTAATTGAGCCATCAGAATTGAACATACAGAATTCACCGGTTGCTGCACTGGCAGCACCCGAGGTTAAAAAAAGAGCCATCGCTAATAGAGTTTTTTTCATCATATTACTTCCAGATTAAGTTTCCTGATTCTGTCAGGAATAAATTAAGTCGCTGAATTCGGTTTTTTTTGATTTAGCTTATGATTGTTTTAATAAAAGCTTTATCGCTTACAGGCTCAACGCCCATTATTTTCTTATTGTTTTTTTGTTTGCGTATATTGCGTAAAAGATAACAAAAACACAAGCTATATAATCATCAGTTTTCAGTTTGAGATTATTGGCACTTTTTAATCAAAAGTGGTTCTCCAGATACATAATAATAAAGAACATAAGCAAATAATATGCCTGACTGAATTTGTCTTTAATTATCAATAAGCTAAGTCTTTTAGTATATGGCTAGACAGTTTATTTTGTGCAGGTTGTAAAAAAAACCGACATGCTGACTGTTTATCGTGTTTTTATCAAATCTGCGCAATTAAAATAGCTTTTAATAACAACCGGTTAAAGTAGCCAGGTCGGTAAAACAGGCAGATTTTATCAGAGTGTAAATATTCTCGACGTTCTGGAAAACAACGGCTGTTTGAATATGCCTGCTGGCAGGTGGTTTGATTGTAGTTTTAAAACAGGCCAGGGCGTATAAACAGCACGAACACCAGGTTGGAAAGGCAGTGCAATAATATGACCAGGATGAGGTCCCGGTTTTGCTGGTAAAGCCAGCCATACAACAGGGATGGAAAAAAAACAGCCAGGCCAAACCAGCCCTGTGTGGGTATATGCAACAGCGCAAACAGGCAGGAGGTGAGGAGGTTGGCATAAAGTGGCTGGCGGATTATGCTTTCCAGCCGGGATAAAAAATAGGCCCTGAAAAACCATTCTTCGGGCAGAGCTGTAAAGATAAGACTTGCCAGGGCGTAGTTGGCATAGTCCGGTTTAAAAACAGCCAGGCCGGCTATTGAAAGAATTAACAGCCCATTCAAACTCAATCGGTATTTATTGCTTCCAGGTTTTATTAATTTCCAGTCGCTGTCCAGCAGTGGCAAGAACAGCATTAGCCCCGTTAACAGGGCGGATTGCCAGGGGAAATTAAAAACGGCGCTCCCCAGCAGGAGAGCGCCGTATATTACTAAATGTTTAATTCTGTTTAGTCCTGAAATGATTCAGCCATTTGTTTTTTGCGATAACCCGTCAGGCCGAGCCAGGCAATGAATGCGGTCAGTATGAACCACTCGCCGTGTTCGTTCAGATTTTTTGGCTGGCTGGACAGGCTGCAGCCTTCCACCAGGTCATCATTAATACCTTCATAGCCGGCGATGGTGCCGGTGAAATTAATCACGCCGTTTGCCAGGCCGTCCGTATCATTTTCGCCACCGTCGGTAATGCTGATACGAATACAGTGGTCACCTTCATCCAGGCTGTTACCCCAGGCAGTAGCGGTGCTGGCTGGGCAGGAACCTGCCGAGCCAGTAGTGGAAACCACCCTGTCTGTAGCGTCGGTCGAAAATGCTTTCCAGCCACCTGCCGTTGAATATTTACGCACCCCGGCATTTTTTGGTAAAGCCGTTGCCAGGGGAACGATCACGTCCACAGTATCGTTCTGT
>JAOUQA010000072.1 GCA_029879605.1 Gammaproteobacteria bacterium | reverse complement strand
TGTACGTCAGCCGCACTGGTCTGGATCACCGGTTTAACAGGCAAGCCATAATTTGTAGCAAACGCAAAATCACGCTCATCATGGGCAGGAACCGCCATCACGGCTCCTTCGCCATAACTCATCAGAACATAATTAGCGACCCATAAAGGCAGTTCTTCCCCGCTTAGCGGATGGGTTACCGTCAGCCCCGTGGACATCCCCTTCTTCTCCTGGGTGGCTAGTTCGGCCTCTGTTGCCCCGCCCTTACGACATTCTTCGATAAAGCCCGCCAGCCCTGGATTGCTCCTGGCCGCGAACTCGGCCAGTGGGTGTTCAGCAGCGACCGCAACATAGGTAGCGCCCATCAGGGTATCTGCCCGGGTCGTGAATACCCACAAATGCCCGCCCTGGTCGATAGTGTGAGGAAATCCAATGCGTACCCCATGACTCTTACCGATCCAGTTACGCTGCATGGTGAGCACCTGCTCAGGCCAGCCTGATAGTTGATCCAGGTCCGCCAGTAATTGCTCAGCATAATCTGTAATTGCCATGTAATACATGGGTATCTCACGTTTTTCCACCATGGCCCCGGTACGCCAGCCACGACCATCAATAACCTGCTCATTAGCCAGCACGGTCTGATCAACCGGATCCCAGTTCACGGTACCGGTTTTCTGGTAAACAATGCCCTTTTCCAGCATTTTAAGAAATAACCACTGGTTCCAGTGATAATAATCAGGTCTACAGGTTGCCAGTTCACGACTCCAGTCGATCCCAAAACCAAGGGACTGTAACTGGTTGCGCATATAATCGATATTACTCAAGGTCCAGCTGGCCGGGGAAACACCATTATTCATCGCCGCATTCTCTGCTGGCAGACCAAACGCGTCCCAGCCCATGGGCTGCAGCACATTCTTGCCCAGCATGCGCTGATAACGGGAAATCACATCGCCAATGGTGTAATTCCGTACATGCCCCATGTGGAGACGTCCACTGGGATAGGGGAACATGGATAAACAGTAAAATTTCTCTTTTGAAGTATCCTCAGACACTTTAAATGTCTGATTTTTATTCCAGAAAGCCTGGGCATTTTGCTCAACCGCCTGAGCATCATAATATTCTTGTATCTTATTTGTCATTGGTTCGCACAGAAGCCCTAAAACTAAGCTATATAAAGAACAGGAAGGATACCTCAGACCCCATTGTATGGAAACTACTGACAGTATTTTAAGAGGTAAGCATGTCGGTAAATAATAAACATGAAAATCATTCTCTAATTGATGCATATAATCAAATGATGGCTCGCATCAAAGACTCTATCGAAAGTGCGGAAGCTACAGCTGCACCAACACTGCAGAAAGCCATAGATCATGCCAAGCAAAATGCTATCAGACTGGGCGAGATAACCCTGGAAGAAGCCGAGGAGATTGGCAATTACATCAAACGTGATATAAATGATGCCGCCGAATACCTGATGGAAACCAGCCATGAATTCAGTGAATGGCTCATGCTGGATATCGATATAATTGAACAGAAAGTTCTGGAACTGTTCCTATCGGTTGCCGATAAGACCCGCATTGAACTGGAACAGTTATCTCAACCTAATATTGAAACCTCTGAATACCATACTGGGGAAATCACCGGCCCTGGCACCTTACAGTGTGAAGACTGTGGAGAAATCATTCATTTCACCACAACCGGCCAGATACCTGCCTGCCCAATGTGTAAAAAAACAGCATTTAAAAGAGCTGAAATATAAAGCTAAAACTGAACTCGACGCGACTGCCAGTAATTTTTTGCCCAGTAGACATTATCAAGTCGACTCATGGTTACGCCTTTGCTGGATGATGTGTGCAAAAACTGCTGGTTACCAACATAAATACCCACGTGTCGCTGTTTAAATCCCGTTTTAAAAAATACCAGATCCCCCGGCTTTAACTGACTTTGCTTAATAGACTTACCAATAGATGACTGCAATTCTGTTGACCGCGGGATTTCTATTCCAAGCTTCTGCGCAAAAGTCAGGTAAACCAGACCGGAACAGTCAATACCGCTTTTTGATAAACCACCATCCCTGTGTTTAACAGACTTCCATTCATTATATTGAGAAGCCAGAATCTTTTTTACCTGTTTTGTATTGTTTAAATCAACTGTTTTACCTGGCACAACATTAATTTTTGCAGCCGGCTGAACAGCTGATCCTGAACAGGCCACCTGGCCAACCAGAATAAATGAAATACACATAAAAGCGCTTATAATTTTACTAAGCTGAAACATATTTATGCCTCCTCATATAAACAATACCAAGCACTAAGATCGATAAGCCTGCTAACAAATAATTATGCCAAATGACATATGGTGTTGAGCCTGTTAATGGCTGCACGTCTGCAATCAGAACATGGCGCTTAAACTGTGGCGCAATAGCTACAACCTGCCCTTTATGATCAATCACAGATGACACCCCGGTATTGGTTGCTCTTAACAGATACCGTCCCGTTTCAAGCGCCCTCATCCGTGCTATCTGATGATGTTGCCAGGCTTCAGGTGAATCTTCAAACCAGGCATCATTACTAACATTAACCAGTAAACGAGCTTCAGGTACTGACTTCAGAACCTCACGATCAAAAGCATCTTCAAAACAAATATTAATACCTACCGCCTGCCCGGCTACATTTATTAAAGGCTGTTCGTCTTTTCCGGAATCAATATCTGACATAGGAATATTGATCCAGCGATTAAAAAATTCCAACATGCCCCGAAAAGGTATATATTCTCCAAGCGGTACCAGGTGCCGTTTCTGATAAACACCATCACGTAGGCTGATAACACTATTGTAATATCGTCCTGTAACCTGGTCTCTAATAAACAAACCTAGCAATAAATCCTTATCATGTCTTATTACATCTTGTCTCAATTCAGCAAGATAATCTGTGACCCGATGCTGAAAATCGGGAATCGCAGTTTCTGGCCATATAATGACATCACTTTCCCGGTGTTGCTGAGTTAACCGTTTATATAATTCCAGGGTCGGCTGATACATATAAGGCTGCCATTTATCTTTCTGCGCTATATTACCCTGCACAATGCTAACGGTTATCTTATCAGCAGCAGGCTCTACCCAGTTAAGCTGTAACAGGATATAACCTGCAAGCCAGACACTAATAAAAATCATTAACGCAATTTTAATATCCTTACGTTTAATATAAGCCAGTGCCAGTAAAGCTGAACAGAAAACCGTAACTAAACCAGTACCCAGCCCACCAAACAGGGTAGCAAAACCCGCAACCGGCATATCAATTTGTGAATAGCCGAGTTGCAGCCAGGGGAATCCAGTAAGAACAAACCCCCTTAACCATTCAGTCAGCAGCCAGCACAGGGGAATAACTAGTAACAAATCCAGGCGGAAACCGGTTTTGAAAAAACGACGTGCAATAAACCCGGCCAGGGCTGGAAATAAAGCAAGACAGGAAGCCATCAATACGACCATGATCACTGCCAGTAATACTGGTGCACCGCCATGAAAATACAGGCTATAAAAAATCCAGTGGATACCAACTCCAAACTGTCCAAAGCCAAACAACCAGCCACGCCTGAATGCCTGACCCGGTTCTGAATGCAACCACAACAGGCACATCCAGGCCATAAGAAAATAAACCAGCCACGCCTGATCAAAAGGCGCAAATGCAAATGGCAGCAACAAACCACTAATTAAAGCACTGGTATCAAGAAAAATAGAACGGGATTTAGTTTGATTATTTAAAATGCTAACCAGCATCTTTTGCTGTTCTCGAAGCGGGTAATAATAAAACCTGCAAATGCTTTATACGCCGACTATCTGCACTCATAATTTTAAACAGGAAACGATCAATAACGACAGATTCACCGCGCTTTGGTAAATGCCCCAGGCGATTCATTACCAGTCCGGCCAGAGTATCAAAATCATCATCACTAAAATCATAATCAAAATACTCATTAAACTCTTCTATTGGAGTCAATGCCTTTACAGAATAACGACTGGGCGCAAGTCGCCGAATATTACCTATGTCTTCGACATCATGCTCATCATCAATATCACCAACAATCTGCTCAAGCACATCTTCAATTGTAACCAGGCCAGCAACACCACCATATTCATCTATAACCACTGCCATATGATTTCGACTGGATCGAAATTCTTTTAATAAGACATTCAGTCTTTTACTTTCAGGCACAAAAGAAGGCGAACGCAAAACATCCTTGATCTCAAAATCTTTACGTGATTCTTCATTACAATAACGCAGCAGATCTTTAGCCAGCAAAATACCAATAATTTCATCTCGGCTATCACCAATGACCGGAAAACGAGAATGCCCCGAATCAATCACTACTGGCAGCATTTCTTCATAACTATTTTTTTCATCCAGCACTACCATATGGGAGCGAGGAATCATAATATCCCTGACCTGTATTTCATCTACCTGAAGCACGCCCTCAATCATTGTTAGTGCATCAAGATCAAATAAATTACTTTTCTGAGATTTTTTCAGAACTGACAACAATTCATCACGGTCATCCGGATGATTAAGAAATATACGACTCAACTTCTGAAAAAAAGTTAAATCCCTGTTATTCGTTCGGTCGTTCATGTTTTAGAATATAAGGGTTTTCAAAACCCAGCTCCTCAAGATATTTAACTTCAAGTGACTCCATCACTTCTGCCTGATCATCTGATACATGATCATAACCAAGCAAATGCAATACACCATGTATCACCATATGCGCCCAATGCGCTTCCGTGGTTTTATGCTGCTCTTCAGCTTCTCTTGCTACAATAGAAGCACAAACCACCAGATCACCTAAAAAATCATCCCCAATTTCTTCGGGCAAACTCATAGGAAAAGACAAAACATTAGTTGGCTTATCTTTTCCTCTGTATTCAAAATTCAGATTCTGACTTTCAGCTTCATCTACAATACGTACCCCAAGATGCGCAGCATCACCCTGTAACACTTTTTCAACCCATGTTATTAACTGTTTTTCATCAGGTAGTAATGATTGATCACTAACAGCATATTGAATATCCAGGTCGACAGGCATTATTAATTCTCATTTTTATCAAAACGATCATATGCATGCACAATTCTCTGCACCAGCGGATGACGCACGACATCCCTGGCAGTAAAAAAAGTCATCGATACACCATCCACATCTTTTAGCACTTCAACAGCATGTCTTAAACCTGATTTTGTACCTCGGGGCAAATCCACCTGGGTGACATCACCTGTAACAATTGCAGTAGAACCAAAACCAATACGAGTAAGAAACATTTTCATCTGCTCACAAGTTGTGTTCTGCGCTTCATCCAGCAGAATAAATGCATCATTCAGGGTACGACCACGCATATAGGCCAACGGTGCTATTTCAATAATATTTTTTTCCATTAATTTTATCACCCGATCAAATCCCAGCATTTCATACAGGGCGTCATACATTGGGCGTAAATAGGGATCAATTTTCTGCGCCAGGTCACCCGGTAAAAAACCTAGACGTTCGCCAGCCTCAACTGCCGGACGAACCAGGACAAGCCTTTGCACCTGTTCATTCTCCAGTGCTTCCACGGCACAGGCAACAGCAAGGTAAGTCTTACCTGTACCTGCCGGTCCAATACCAAGACTCAAATCATGGGTCTTAACATTTAACAAATAAGTAATCTGATTCTGTCCACGTGGCTTAATAATGCCTTTGCGTAATTGCAAACTTCTCTGATCCAGATCCTGATGATCTGGGTTGATTAATTGCTCAACACCGGAGTCCTGTAAAAACACGTTGATTTTGGAAGAAGTCAGTTGTTCTTTTTCTGTCGCCACATAAAGATCTTTCAGAACTTCTGCAACCCGTTGCAAACCTGCTGGTTCACCAATAAGTTGAAAATGATGGTTTCGATTATTTATTTCTACGCCTAGACGGGATTCAATCTGTCGCAAATGCTCATTCAATGGACCACAGAGATTTGCTAAACGATGATTATCAGCAGGACTTAAATCTATATCAAGACTTTCGGGCATAATGTAATTATAGGTGATTTCTGTTAGACAAGAATTATGCGCTCTGACGTTTTACATCAAAGTCAGCCAGGGAAATAAAATCACCCTGCAAGGAATTAGGTAATGCCCGGGTAATTTTAACATCCACAAAATGACCTATGAGACGAGGATCACCCGCAAAATTAACAACACGATTATTTTCTGTACGACCTGCCATCTGCTGTTCATCTTTGCGCGAAGGGCGTTCAACCAGAATGCGCTGTACTGTACCTACCATGGACTCGCTAATCGCATAAGCCTGTTCATTAATACGCTGCTGCAATTGTGCCAGTCGTTCTTTTTTAATTTGCATATCTACCGAGTCATCCAGTGAGGCTGCCGGTGTCCCAGGACGCGCACTGTAGATAAAACTGAATGAATGATCAAAACCAATATCATCAATCAACTTCATAGTCTGACTAAAATCTTCATCGGTCTCACCTGGAAAACCAACAATAAAATCGGATGAAATTGTAATATCAGGACGAACCGATCTTAATTTACGAATTTTAGATTTATACTCTGCCACCATGTGGCCTCGTTTCATGGCTGCAAGCACACGATCTGAACCGCTCTGTACAGGCAAATGCACAAAACTGACTAGCTCCGGTATTTCACCATAAGCCTGAATCAGGGAATCAGAAAACTCAACTGGATGAGATGTGGTAAATCGAATTCGCTGAATACCATCAACGGCTGCCACATAATGAATCAATAATGCCAGGTCAGCAATTTCACCATCATCCATTTCACCACGATAAGCATTAACATTCTGACCGAGCAGGTTAATTTCTCGCACACCCTGTTCTGCCAGCTGAGCCACCTCAGAGAGCACATCATCAAATGGTCGTGATATTTCCTCACCCCTGGTATAGGGCACGACACAGAAAGTACAGTATTTACTACAGCCTTCCATCACGGAAACGAATGCCGTAGGACCTTCCGCCCTTGGGGCTGGCAAATTATCAAATTTTTCAATTTCCGGGAAAGAAATATCAACTACGGAATGATGGTCATGCTCTACCTGCCTGAGCATATCCGGCAAACGATGGATAGTTTGTGGACCAAAGACCATATCGACATAAGGCGCTCTCTGACGAATCGCCTCCCCTTCCTGGGATGCCACACAGCCTCCCACACCAATCACCAGGTCCGGCTTTTCCTGCTTCCAGTTTTTCCATTGCCCTAACTGAGAAAAGACCTTTTCCTGTGCTTTTTCTCTTATAGAACAGGTATTTAACAAAAGAATATCGGCTTCTTCAGGATTATGCACCTGTACCAGATCATGTGAATCAGCCAGCACATCCTGCATTTTGGCCGAATCATATTCATTCATCTGACAACCGAAGGTTTTGATATATAGCTTGCGAGCCATTGAGACCTGTTAATAGTTACTTCAACGAACCGGAAAGATTACCACAAAATGGCTAAAAGCTCATTAATGGAAATAACCTGTTAGCCCGCTGGATCACTCCTGAAATAATCTAACTGTCGATCATGCAAAACTCTGATAACTGCCAGCTTAAAGTACTCAAACTGATCAGGCTGCATATCAAAATAATAAAGTGATGAACAATCAAGCGCCCTGGCTCGAGCAATCATTTCAGCAAAATCTGACTTACCCTCAACAGTAAGCTGCCGTATGGTTTTTTCGATTAACAGGTTCTGATATTTGATGCATTTGGCAATTTCGACTTCTGATTGCAAAACACTATATATGTCATTTTCCATATTTCTGATCTCTGGTAATTATCAGTTTTATTAAATAAAACTCGAACAGCCATGACATGATCACACTCCCTGTCACCCATCAAAACTCCATCAATCTATTTGTAGCTAACTATATTAGCTACTCAATCTATTAACGCAACATCCAGATTACAGACCATATCTCATTTTTAATTGAAACACCCCATAGCCAGGGCTATAAAAATAATTAATTACACTAAAAAAACATCAACCTGTTTGACAATTTTCCATACAATCCAGCTATAACTGGCATACACTTTTACATAAACTTCAGGATAACAATATGAGAATTAACCCTGTTTTTATAATCTGTTTACTCCTGAATACGCCTTTACATGCCTCAGATATTGATCGGGAACAACGCATGGCTAATGAGATCGCCGACTCTGTTATGGATGGCGAAGTCATCTATCTACAAGCTGCCAGTCACTCATTTCTATCAATTTACATGCCCACTGAAATCACCCCTG
>JAOUQA010000541.1 GCA_029879605.1 Gammaproteobacteria bacterium | reverse complement strand
CCACGGGTTAGATCGAGTATTCCCGCAGGAAACAGGCCTGTGAACAGTATCAGGCCGGCCAGAAGCAGGATTATACTGAGCTCTCGAGGTCTCAGGTCCATGGCATCAGTGATGGCCGGATTTTGACTAGTACCCAGGAAAGCTGATCGATAGATGGACATAAAATAGCTGGCACCGAGGATGATTCCCAGCAGAGCAGCCAGGCCAGCGCCTGTGTGAGTCTGTAGAGCACTGATAAGTATCAGGTGTTCTGCGATAAAGCCGTTTGTGCCCGGAATTCCCATGCCAGCAAGGCCAAACAGGAAAAAGAAGCCGGAAAGAAGCGGCATGGTACTGGCAACGCCACCCAGATTAATAGTATCGGTTGAGCCAGTACGATGATGTAAATAGCCAGTTAGTATAAAAATGCCGCTGGAGATTATCGTGAAATTGATTAACTGGTAGATAGAGCCCTGGATGCCCTGCATGTTAAAAGTAGCAATGCCCAGCATTACCATACCGGCATGGCTGATACTGGAGTAAGCCAGTACGCGTCTCAGGTTGCTCTGATTCATGGCTACGAGAGCGCCGTAGATAATTCCAACTACACCGAGACCGGCAAGTAGCCAGTGGAAAGAAAGGGATGCCTGGGGCGTTAAGGGAACAACAAAGCGAATAAAACCATAAAGACCCAGTTTTAAACCTGTCATAATGGCTGCAATGGCAATGGGGCCTTCCATAGTGATGGTTGGTAACCAGGTATGAAAAGGAAATAAGGCTGCTTTGGCACCAAAGCCAATTAATAATAAAAAGAAAATAGTGGTTTGAATTTCAAAATTTAAAGGAGTTTTTATTAATTCAAAATAATCAAAGCTAAGCATGGCAGGCGTGTTGGTACCGGCATGATTTAATGCCAGTATGACAAAAGCAAATAGTAGAGGCACACCAGTGGTCAACATAAACAGGGTGTATTTTACGGCGGCATAACGACGATTAGGACCAACTCCCCAGAGGCTGACAAGAAAATAAATTGGAATCAGGGTGATTTCCCAGAAGAGGAAAAATAAAATGGTATCAAGAGCGCTGAATATGCCGAGAATAGCACTCAGCAATAATAACAGTAGTGAATAATAGACTCTTGGTAAAGATGTAGTGCTGTTCCAGGATGCAATAATAACACCGGAAAATAACAGGCAGCTTAAGGGTAAAAATAAAATTGATATACCATCAATGCCTACAAGGTATTCAATATTTAATGTAGGAATCCAGTCCAGTCTTTCGACAAACTGAAAACCCGAATTACTATTGTCAAAGTTATAAAGTAAGAATAAAGATATCAATAAGCTGATGCTGCTGGTAATTAAAGCAGTCCAGCGAATAATTGAAAGTTGCTTACAAAAACTGATTGCCAGTGCTCCTGACAATGGGCTGAAGATGAGCAGGCTTAGTAGTGAAAGAGATGAGGATTCAGTCATCAGTTTGTTTCCATATTGCCGTATAGATGGCTCAATCCTGACAGAGAGTTTTCTATCAATGCCAGCCAGGGTTCAGGATAAAATCCAACAATTAATAATATTGATACAACCATAATGGCGAGTAAGCGCTCCTGGTTGGTTACGGGGTCTAAAGGTTTAGCGGGACTAATGTCACCAGTTTTTGGTGCAAGAAAAGCTTTTTGAAATGCCCAGAGCAAGAAGCCTGCAGCAATAACGTTACCAATAGCTGCAGCAACTGTTACCAGTGCGCCAAAACGTTCGAATGATGCTTCCAGTACAAGATGTACAGAATCAAAGCCTGGAGTACCTGGCATACCTATAATAGCGAGGCCGGATAAAAAGAAAGCAGATGCAATTAATGGGAAATGATCAAATAAACCACCGAGTTTTGTTAGCAACATCGTACGAGTACGCCAGTAAATAAAGCCGGTGGTAAATAATAGTCCTGTAATTGCCAGGCCAAAGTTAACAGCCAGCATGATGCCTCCCTGAAAGGCTTCATGATTTAGACTGAACAGGCCGATAATTAAAATACCTGTATGTGAAAT
>JAOUQA010000540.1 GCA_029879605.1 Gammaproteobacteria bacterium | reverse complement strand
GGCAGTTCCGTTCTCATCTGCTCAGCCTGATATTGCTGGCATTAGCAACACTATGGCCGCCATGGTTTTATTACCCAGCAGCCCTTTTGTTTGCCCTGGCACAGGCTTTTTTATTATTTAATTTAATAAAGTCAGTACGTTTTTATAATAAGAAACTCGCCGAACTCTCAGCCGTAATCTGAGCCAGCAGCAAAAACAATAATCAGCACACGGTCTTTAAACAGCTTACCAAAGTTTTTATATGCCCGTGCCAAGCTTCAGGTGCCTGCTGTAGCGCCGACATCAATGCTCCTCACTTTTTAAACGGCATTAATTACCAGTAAGCTGAAATATCTACATCTTCAGGACCAGGAAAAAAATCCACTGCTATCACTCACTGATGGCTCACACTCCTAACAAGGAACATCAACCTCCGCCAGATTGAAAACCATGACTGTAGTAGCTTTTAATCGTCGCGATGGCACAGGTGATAGCTGCGGTATTCAATCAAATAATCAGATTGTCACCATCATTTTATATTGTTAGACATCGATAAATACTTTTACTAGCATTCGCGAAATATAGCACCCAAAGAGAACATCATGTTGGTAGAACGCGCAGCAAACATAACAGATATTGAGTTTATCAATAGCTGTATTCTGTATGGCGCAAGAAAAGGGCATTACTCATTTGATGCTGAAAATCCTGACATGGTTAAGGCAATGAAGAGGGAGTCTCGATCAGTCATAGTAGATGGTTTTTTACATGATAAAAGGCGTGCGACCGCCACGATTTTTACCCTGGAAAATAACCGTATCGGTACATTGATCATGTGTGAGGTAGCACCGAATGCTATGGGTTATGAGATATATGCTATGTCCGTAGCAAAGAAGCATCAACGCAAGGGTTATGGTGGCCAGATGCTTGATAGTGTTACCAGGAATTTTTTATACGACAATGTACTTGCACGCTGCTTACCGGTATCAGAAGTGATGAAGAAGTTACTTAAAAGTCGAGGCTTTGTCTTTCATGGCGAAGATGGCGAATATGATACCTACGTCAAAACAGGGTTTGACTGCCGAATCACAGAAGAACCCATGGCATTAAGATACTAAAACTGTAACTTAAAATTTTTTAAAATTTATATATTAAATCCTGTCGATAAGAGGAAAGATGATACACCCAAATACTGAGCTTAAATTTGTTAACAATGAGATAGGTAACGGCGTTTTCGCTACCGAGTTCATACCGAAGGGTACGATTCTTTATGTTAAGGACGAATTTGAGATAGAAGTATCCAAATCCAGATTTAACAAAATGGGTAAGCTGCATAGAGATATCATTGAAAAGTATTCGTACATGGATGAAAGAGGCGTAAGGGTGCTTAGCTGGGATAACGCGAAATACATCAATCACAGATGCGATTGTAACTCGATGAGCACTGCTTATGGTTTTGAAATAGCTATTCGTGACATCTCTGCTGACGAAGAGATTACCGATGAATACGGTATGTTTAATATTCCAGAGTCAGTAAAAATAAGCTGCGGCTGTTCCAACTGTCGACAGATGTTATTGCCAACGGACATCGATAACAATTATAAAGCATGGGACGTGTTAGTAAAGGATGCTATAGAACATATCAATCACGTCGACCAGCCATTATGGGATATTCTAGATGATGTAACTAAAAATGATCTAATGGGATTTCTATTGAGTCAGGATGAATATCGTTCGGTTATTAATTTAAAACACAATAACCTGACAAAAAAATCGCCAGACAAAATATCAGGCAACCAAAACAATACACACGCGGCTTAAGATTATGACTAAAAAAAAATCAACTAAAAATGAAGATGATTTTGACGAATCAATCGATGATGCATTTGACGAGTATGAAGAAATAGAATTTAAGAAAACTTCACAAAGGCGTTCTTTAAATGCACGTCGCCGTCATGAGCAACTAAAAGAAGACAGGAAATTAGAAAAATTACTTAGTAATGATTTTGATTACCTTGATGACTTCGAAGAGTATGAATTTTTTTCCGAAC
>JAOUQA010000539.1 GCA_029879605.1 Gammaproteobacteria bacterium | reverse complement strand
AAAAAGTGGCGGTTATCGACGCGATTCTATTCTGGCGGATGTAGTTGAGGCTATTATTGGGGCTGTTTACCTGGATAGTGAATTTCGTTCCTGCCAGGAACTGGTGCTACGACTGTATGAGCAGCAGTTAAGCCAGATGCCGGATCCTGCAACATTAAAAGATCCTAAAACAAGACTGCAGGAATTGCTGCAATCACAAAAATATTCCTTACCTGTTTATGACGTGGCAGAAGTGTCTGGTAAAGCTCATAGTCAGACATTTTTAGTTACATGTTCAATTGATGAATTAGATATTAAATCTTCAGGTCAGTCAGGAAGTCGTAGAAAGGCAGAGCAGAAAGCAGCATTAGATGCAATTTCACAAGTTGAGCAAAAAATGAAACCCGGCAAAAAGTAATATTTAAAAATGTCATCGTTAAATGCATATAAATGTGGTTATGTTGCCATTATTGGTCGTCCCAATGTTGGTAAATCAACATTGTTAAATCATATACTGGGAGTGAAGTTAAGTATTACTTCTCGTAAACCGCAAACAACAAGGCATCAGATTCTTGGTATTAAAACCACAGACCAAAGTCAGTTTATCTATGTTGATACTCCAGGTATTCATTCTGGTGGAAAAAAAGCAATTAACCGATATATGAATCGAGCTGCCAGTTCGGTTATTTATGATGTAGACGTGTTGTTGTTCGTTGTGCAGGCACAGGTCTGGACCGATGAAGATCAGATGGTGCTGGATAAACTCAAAACAGTTGATACTCCTGTCATCCTGGTGGTTAATAAAATTGATTCTATAAAAGACAAGCAGGAACTGTTGCCTTTTTTGCAGAAAATACATGACAAGTTTGATTTTAAAGCGGTTATACCAGTGTCGGCTACCAGGGGTGATAATGTCGATCAGCTTGAACAGACTATTACTGAACTGTTGCCAGAAAACCCTCCTTATTACGATGCGGATGATTTTACTGATCGCAGTTCAAGATTCTTGGTTGCGGAACTGATTCGTGAAAAGCTGGTCAGGGAACTGGGTGATGAATTACCTTATCAATCAACAGTTGAAATAGAAAGTTATAAGGAAGAAGAAAAGTTAATTCGCATTCATGCGGCGATTCTTGTCGAAACCAAAGGTCAGAAGGCAATTATTATTGGTGCCAAAGGCGGAAGGCTTAAGAGTATTGGCACTAAAGCAAGAAAAGAAATGGAAAAGCTTCTTGGTCAGAAAGTGTTTTTGCAACTATGGGTAAAAGTTAAAGCTGGCTGGTCAGATGATGAGGCCGCTTTAAGAAGCCTGGGTTATACTGAAGACCCGTAATTCTGATGAGAGTCCAGGACCAGTTAGCCTACATACTTCATCAGCGGCCATTTAGAGATAGCAGCCTGATACTTGAATTATTTACTCCTGACTATGGAAGATTGTCTGTCGTTGGCAAAGGTTGCGCTTCATCGCGGTCAAAAACCAAAAGTGTTTTAAGGGCCTTTCAGCCTTTGGTTATTTCATGGAGTGGCAAAGGTGAAATGCCGACACTTGTTACTGCAGAGCCGCTCATATCCCAGGTAAAAATACCTGCTCTAACAGGGGATTCCCTGTTAAGTGGATTTTATATCAATGAACTGATTTTGAGATTGCTGCATAAACACGATGTTCATGAAAATGTTTTTAGCCTGTATCAGAATGTGCTTCAGTGCCTGACAGATAACAGGATGATCGAAATATGTCTGCGAATTTTTGAAAAAAATTTATTACAGTTTCTTGGCTTTGAAATTAATTTAACAATCGATGCTGATTCAGGTAAGCCCGTATCACCGACTAAAGATTATATTTATTATATAGAGCACGGGCCGGTGGAAGTGTCTTTTAATAATGAGGCAAATAATCAGCTAAAGATTGATGGTAGTAGTTTGCTTGCTTTCTCACAGGAAGACCTGGCTGATGAAAAAGTCAGGAAACAGGTAAAATCGCTAACACGATATATTCTGGCGTATTACCTGGGTGATAAGCCTCTGAAGAGCAGGGAGTTATTTATTTAACT
>JAOUQA010000538.1 GCA_029879605.1 Gammaproteobacteria bacterium | reverse complement strand
TTCGCCATCCCTTTAGCGACAAGGCGCGGTATCCGTTAACTGAGAATAGCACAGACAACCTGATGGACTACAATGGCGGTTCCCGGTTGTTTGGGTACCAGTGGGACATGGTGGATGATCCGAGGTTTATGCTGACTTGGTTTATGAGTGAGGAAGAGGCGGCCCATAACATACCAATAGATGAGCAGATTATTAGTCGTTTGAATGAGTTAAAAACAAAATTTGGAACCGATTATTATGCGATTTTACATTGTGAGACATGTGAAGAAGGCCTTTCCGAGCAAAAAAACATACAACAGACAGACTTAATAAGTATCGGTGATCTAGAAATTTCTGGGGGTACAGATGTGAAAAATATTAGACTTGGCAACCAGAATCTTACCGCTGATGCTATTCAAATGTTATATGGTGATGCTAAGGCTTGTTTAGCCCTTTATTTTAAATCTGATTCTGAGAATAATCAAAAAATAGAGGCGTCGCATACACATAATAGTTATGATTTAATTAACTATCCGGCCCCGGCATTATACATTTATGACCCCTACAATGAAAGTAGAAAACTTGACTGTACTTCACAATTGGGAGTTTGGAGTACAGCGATTTGCCCAACGAATCCCGTTGATACAACCAAAGAATTTAATGTTGATACTACTTATTTGAACAACCTTATTACTAATCTCGAAAATTGCATTGAAAACTCTGACATAAGTAATGAAGGTACTACTAGAATATACAATTATTCAAGTTTTAATATAATTGATTCTGTATTCATAAACAACTTATATGGTGGAAATCTCAGCT
This sequence comes from Gammaproteobacteria bacterium, assembly GCA_029879605.1. Classification (GTDB taxonomy): domain Bacteria; phylum Pseudomonadota; class Gammaproteobacteria; order SZUA-229; family SZUA-229; genus JAPHQX01. Next base: position 1,230 of record JAOUQA010000538.1, on the reverse strand, counting down.
TATATGACCCTGTAGCAGATACCATCAGACATGATTTAAAAGCCCACTTGATTATTACCGATCAAACAACTGGAGAGCAGGATTATGCAAAAGCACAGCAGTTTACAGCTCCCAATGGAGAGATTACGATATGGATACACAAAAATGATACAGAATGGGAGGTCAAATCAGACATACCTGAAAGCGTTCTCAATTTACTTGGGCTTTCTGATATATCCATTGATGATTTTGTTGCCAAACTGCAAAAGGGCATTGAAACATCAACAGAGATAGTGGATATTTTAGCAACAGGTCTTTACGAAGCCTTTGACTGGTTAGGAAATACTGTTCGCAAAGCAAGGATACCAGAGTATGCTTATAACTGTAATAGTGAAAACTATGATGAAAGGTTTGCAACCGTATATAAGTATGCTTCCTATTACTTAAACCCGCTTGGGACTCTGATAAAAGACCAGCTTCTTGTGAAAATCACCAATGAGGTTGAAAATGCAACTCTACAACAGTGCCTTCTCGACATTCAACAAGGCGAAGTGGAATTTGCTTTTGTTTGCGGCTTATGGAATGGACTTGTTGAAATAGTAGGATCAATACCCGACCTGTTGAAACTTGGGGCCGCATCATTCTCTGATCAAGGTCATAAAGATATAGGTAATTTTATTGATGGTTTGGCAAATTTTGTTAAAGAAGACAGTGTTACGGGAGATTCAATATGTTCCGGTACATGGTGTGCTATAAAGACGGGACTTGGAGACGCGTTTGACCCTACTAAATGTTGCCAGTTTAGCGAACTTATGGGAGAGATAGCCGGTCCAATTATACTAAGCTTTATAGATCCCGTAGCACTTGCTGCCTTGCCAGAAACTGCAGCAGGCAAAGGAATAACTTATGTTATTCAAATCTTGAAATGGATGGATAATGTTGCAGACGTTACTCTTCATGCTACAAAAGCTTTGCGATATGTAAGCAAAAATTTATCGATTATTCGCTCGTATACAAATCGTGTGTTGGTAAGGATAAAAAAAGAAATACTCGACGGTGGTGTTATTAATGAGGTTTTTGAAGCCAGTGTTCTAATCGGTGAAGATATACAGATTGTAACATCAAAACGCACGAGTGAAATATCTGAATTTACCGGATCAAGGGAAAATATGATAATTCGCTATTCTGATAATGGCAATCCAAAAACCGGAACCCTACTGGCCAATGACTTAGTAGTCACTCTTAACGAAA
>JAOUQA010000537.1 GCA_029879605.1 Gammaproteobacteria bacterium | reverse complement strand
TAGTTTAAATGCGATTGTGAAAGGTGATAGTTTGTTGAAGGCTAACATGGAAAGAAAAAAATTATTAATCATTTTGCTGGTTTATGTTCTGGTAGTGCTGATCTGGTCTACAACACCGTTAGCTATTAAATGGAGTAGTGAAGGTGTTGGCTTCCTGTCTGGGTTGACAGCAAGAATGTCTATCGGTGCTTTGTTGTCACTGGTACTGGTAATCATAATCTATAAAAAACTACGGCTAGATGCGCGTGCTATTCATGTTTATCTTGCTTCAGGGTTGGCGATTTTTGGCGGGATGATGCCTGTGTACTGGGGTGCTCAGTATATTGATTCGGGACTGATTTCTGTTGTTTTTAGTTTGACACCCATAGTAACTGCATTTCTGGCAGCTCGATTTTTATATGAGCAATCTATAACATTATATAAGATACTTGGTTCTATGCTCGGCATGCTGGGTCTGGTCGTTATTTTTTCAGATCAGATTTCAATTGGTGAACAGGCGATGACAGGTGTATCAGCTGTTGTTTTGTCTGTTATTCTGCATTCTATAAGTTCAGTCTGGATTAAATACCTGAAGCCAGATGTACCTGTTTTGATGATTACAGCAGGTGGTTTATTGTGTTCTTTGCCATTATTTGCCCTGAGTTTTTATCTGCTGGATGAGCAAATGCCTGATACTGTCCCTCTGCGGTCATTATTTGCAATCATTTATCTTGGTGTTATGGGCTCTGTTGTTGGCTTTATGAGTTACTACTTCATACTGGTACAGTTGCCAACATCAACTGTGGCTCTAATTACATTAATAACACCTGTTTTGGCGCTCTGGATTGGGGTATTGTTTAATGGTGAGATCGTCAGTTATTCGATCATACTTGGAGCGGCTTGTGTGCTGATCGGGTTGTTGATTCATCAATGGGGTGCGGGCATAGTTAAAAAATATGCGCATTGCGATAAATAATGTTTTATTTGTGTTGCTGGTGCTGGTTATTCCTGCGTCAGCTAATGCGGTTACCTATGTTGATGAAATTCGTTTTGAAGGTAATGAGAAAACGCGGTCATCAATATTAATGAATGAAATCACTATTTCCCCGGGTGATGAACTGGATGGTAATAAAATCCAGGCATCTGTACAGGCAATAATGGACCTGGGTCTGTTTCGTTCAGTTGATTATTATCTACAGGGTAAAAAGACGACTGATGGATCGGGGAAAGAGTTAATGGACCTGATCTTTGTCGTAAAGGAAAAATATTATCTAATAGTGCTACCCAGGTTTAAAACAGAAGATAATGATGTGCATATGGGGCTGCAGTTACGCATGGATAATATTGGTGGCTTAAATCACCAGCTGAGGTTACTGGCATTAAATAGAGGAAAAACCTCGGGTATTAGAGAAAAGAAAGTTCAGCTTAAATATAAAGATCCACATGTGTTATCCAGTGATTATCAGCTTGCTGTGTCATTAATGGATAGCAATGAAGTGAGGGATAATTTATTGCTTGAAGATGAGAATGTAATCGATCAGTCTTTTAATGTAGGGGTTAGCAAGTTTCTTGATTTGAGTCGCGGTAGTCGTGGGTATTTTGTTGGTATGGGTGCCAGCTATCGACTAAGGCAGTTTGAGGGTGTTAGTTCAGGTCTGTTGCTTGATGAAACTGATGCAACTTCATTAAGTTTGTACTGGGGTTATGAAGATGTAAATCGATATTTATATAATCGGGGTGGCAAGGAATACGGTTATTCTATTGAAATATCTGACCATGACCTGGGCAGTACTTCAGAATTTGTAATTAATAATTTTTATTATCGAAGTTATTACCGTTTTGAGTCTCGACCTGATGATAATTTAAATGTTCAGACTTTATTTTCCTATGCTACAGATTATGTATTAAATGCCTATGCATTTAGTCTTGGCGGGAGTGATGACCTCAGGGGCTATGATAAAAACAGGTTTGAGGGTAATGCGCAGGTTTTATTAAATATAGAGTATTTAACACCGGACGATGATCATAAACGTTTGCGCTATGCGTTATTTCT
>JAOUQA010000536.1 GCA_029879605.1 Gammaproteobacteria bacterium | reverse complement strand
CAACAGGTGCCTTAATGGGTACACCTGCATCCATTAATGCCAGTGATGTACCACAGACTGATGCCATAGAGCTTGAACCATTTGATTCTGTAATCTCTGATACAACGCGAATAGAATAAGGAAAATCTGCTTCAGTCGGCATAACAGCAAGTACACCACGTTTTGCCAGCTTACCATGACCAATTTCACGACGACCTGGCGTACCAGTACGACCCGTTTCACCAACACAGTAGGGAGGGAAGTTGTAATGCAACATGAAGTTATCAGTCTTTTCACCTTCCAGTGCATCAATCTTCTGTGCATCACGAGCTGTACCCAGTGTCGTTACAACAATTGCCTGTGTTTCACCACGTGTAAACAATGCTGAACCATGAGTACGTGGCAAAATACCATTGCGTACCGTGATTGCACGGACATCATCCAGGTTACGACCATCAATACGTTTCTCACCTGATAATATACGACTACGAACCAGGTTCTTTTCAACTTTACCAAATGCGCCTTTCACTTCATCAGCCGAATAACCATCTTCAGTAGCAAGCTGCTCTACCGCTGCAGCACGTACCTTATCAACTGCTGCATAACGATCCAGTTTTTCTGAAATCTGGTAAGCCGTTGTTAAATCAGCTGATACTGCATCAGTAACTGCTTTGATTAAATCTTCATTTGTTTCTGGTGCAACCCACTCAATAGCAGGTGTATTTACTTCTGCTGCTAACTCACTAATTGCTTTAATAGCAACCTGGAACTGCTCGTGACCAAACATCACGGCACCCAGCATAACATCTTCAGGTAACTGGTTAGCTTCAGACTCAACCATCAGAACAGCATCTTCTGTACCAGCAACAACCAGGTCCAGGTCAGACTCTTCCAGCTGCTTGAAAGTAGGATTCAGAATATAGGCACCATCTTTATAACCTACACGGGCACAGCCCACGGGACCTGCAAATGGAGCACCTGAAATTGCCAGTGCTGCTGATGCACCCAGCATAGCTGGAATGTCAGGATCAATTTCATTATTCAATGAAATGACTGTGGCAATTACCTGAACTTCATTAGTAAAGCCTTTAGGGAACAATGGACGAATAGGACGGTCGATGAGGCGACTAGTCAGTGTTTCTTTTTCTGATGGACGTCCTTCACGTTTAAAAAAGCTGCCAGGAATTTTACCTGCAGCATATGAACGCTCCTGATAATTCACTGTAAGCGGAAAAAAGTCTCTTGGCTCACCTGCCTTATCAACAACAGCAGATACCAGCACGACAGTGTCATCCATATTTATTAGAATGGCACCTGATGCCTGGCGAGCAATTTCGCCGGTTTCGATGGTGACCTTATGCTCACCAAATTGAAATGATTTTTTAATCGCAGTCACAGCAATTGATCCCTATTTAAGGTTTTTATTAATAATTAACGACGTAGTCCAAGACTACCAATCAGGTCTTTATAACGCTGACCATCTTTAGATTTCAGATAATCAAGTAATTTACGACGCTGGTTAACCATACGTAACAGACCACGACGAGAATGATGGTCATGATTATGGTCTTTAAAATGACCTGTTAACTGGGTAATACGCTCTGTTAATAACGCAACCTGCACTTCTGGTGAACCTGTGTCACCTTCAGAACGCGCATATTTGTTTACAATTTCTGCTTTATCTGTAGCTGCTAGTGCCATAGATAGTACTCCTGACTCAAATGCCTCGGTAAAAAGATCGGGGATTTTATCACGAATTTAACGGTGTACCAAAGCTTCCGACACCTTAAATACATAAATAAACCCCATATCCTGCCAAAATCAGCCATAGCTCAACCTGAACCATGACTTTACGCCTATTACACGCCATTTTCGGCCATGAATAGCCTAAAAATTCATCATCCGTCGGGGCGCCACTCGACCATCATCCTGAATTTCACCCAGACCAAGAAATCCGTCATTACTATAGATCCGCACCCATCCCTCGGTCGGGGCACGGGCTACCTGAACCGGCTGTCCCTGTTTAACATAAAAGGCACTATCAGCATCCAGCT
>JAOUQA010000534.1 GCA_029879605.1 Gammaproteobacteria bacterium | reverse complement strand
GGCTCTGGCGGATTCGCCTGGGCCTGTTGTTTTTTTACACATCAATGATCAGTTCAGCATTAAAGCCTTTAACTTTTTCACCGGGATAACCAGCCTGATTTGAAATGATACGGGTATCCGTAACAACCATATCCAGATTAGCGTGAGTATGCCCAAAAGCCCAGACATCAATATTATGCTGTTCAATAAAATTACTTAGATCTGAATGAAATGCACTGCTGATTTCACTCACGGGATATCCCGGATGCTGACACACGGGATGAGGCCCATGATGAGTAATGACAACTGTTTTACCCTCATGGGGTCTGGCTATTTCTTTTTTTAACCAGCTTAATTCTTTTTGATGTATTGCCAGTGCATCATGCGGTTTAAATTTTCGATATTCGCCACCTGTCGCATAGGTGATTTTTTGGTGATCAGCCAGTGCCTGGTTGACATAATACATAGCCAGATCCTGAGGCACACTGACATCAGCTTTATAGTCTGTCCATAATGTAGCACCAATGAAGCGCACATCTTGCAAATTAAATACATCATAATCGAGACAGTGCACAGTAGTGTCTGCTGTGAGTTGTGCGATTTTTTCTCTCAGACTTATGTATTCATAACCATAATATTCATGGTTACCCAAAACATAAATAATGTCTTTTGCCAGGCGTTCAGATTCACTAATGGCCCATTCGATACCCTTTGTGCCTGTATCTACATCACCGGCTAAAACAATAATATCTGCATCTGTTTCAGGAATAACCCCCATCCACAGGTGGCCTGGATCTGGTTTGCCATGCCTTAAAAATTCATTATGCAGGTCGCTGAGAAGCTGGATTTTCATTGTTATTTGAATCACTTATTTTAAATAACAGAGACCGTCTTTATTATTTTAGTAATTCTGGCCTGTTTGCTGTTAGCCAGGCATTAACAACATGCAATAAATTCTCAGCATGTTTTACACATTCATCAACTGCACTGGCAGGAACAATATCGCCTGAATAATCAGCAACATTTCTTTGTTTTCTCAAAGCATCAAGCACTATTACTATTTGTTTATCTAAACCAATGGTCTGACTAAGAACCTGGATCATCGTCATATGATGACCGGGTCTGTTTGTTAATGTTCGATAACCATTGGCCTGTAATGCAGCATTCGATAACTGCATGATGGCTTTATATGCAGCATCAAAACGATTTTCAGAACTCACTTCGATAATATGTGAATCCGCAATATTACGCTCAGCAGCGGCCAGTAATCGTTTTATCACTTCACTATCTGGCTCAACTTTCTCTAAACTAATCCCCAGTAAGTTTTCCAAACTCATTTCCCTCTCCCATCACGTCCATTCGTGGTTTATTTAATACTTCGTTTATAAAAGCATCATTACTATCTCGCCTTTGTATCCATTCATTTTTACTAAATAGCTTCGGGTTAATTTCACGCCCTAAAGATTCCTGCACGGAATAAAGCGCAGCAACCACATCAGAAAAACCAGCATCGCCAATAATCATCAAATCAATATCACTTGAAGCAATTTCCTTACCACTCGCTATGGAACCAAATATAAAAGCCCAGTCAATCTGTTCAGCTAATGGCAATAACGACTCACGAATAACATCTGCAATACCAAAGGTTTTCTTAACAATATTCAGCAACTCTATATATATCGGGCACTGCTTATTTGCCTGGTAATGATGCTGATTTCCTTCACGGCTCAATTCAAGTAAACCGGCGGATACCAGTCGCTCCAGTTCACGGCTTACAGTCCCCCGACCCATACCAGCCCGACGTACTATCTCGTTGGTATAAAAGCTTTTCTCCGGCGAGCCAAAAAGCAGACCCAGCACCCGTTGCTGAGTTTTCGTAAATAAAGCATCGCCGATGCTAGTTACCTTCATATTTCACACACCCAAGATAAGACCCAATTTGGGTACTATAGACCCCATTTTGGGTCTTTTCAAGTCTAAACTGCTATTTCCAATTATTTTTAATCTCTATGACACCATTTACGCAGTGCCGTAGACTGGGGTGAGCGCAGCGAT
>JAOUQA010000535.1 GCA_029879605.1 Gammaproteobacteria bacterium | reverse complement strand
TTAGCCGGCATAGCTCAGTTGGTAGAGCAACGGTCTTGTAAACCGTAGGTCCGGGGTTCGACTCCTCGTGCCGGCACCATTAAATACAGTATTTTCCAGCTTTTCCGTTCCTTTCAACAATCCTTCATGGTGCACTCGTGGTGCACTAGAGCACGAAAAAGCTATTTTTAATCCAATCCACTGCACCATCCAGATGTCTCCTTAGAACTTAATTCAGGAGCTTTCAGCGCAATATTGCACCACCAGTGCACCATTGATCCATGGTGATTATGCGTTATCGTATAATATCAATACGTTACCGCATAATAGCAACGGTCTATATATCTGTTGTTGTATATTTTTGTATCCTGTTATAGGCTTTTATCAACTATCGAGGAATACGGTCATGGCCTATATACAAGAACGCAAAAACAGCAATGGAAAGAAAAGCTACAGGGTGCAAGTTAGGCTCAAGGGTTACCCTACTCAGACAGCCACGTTTGAAAGAAAGACTGATGCCAAGAACTGGGCACAACAAACAGAAACTGCGATACGTGAAGGTCGTCACTTTAAGTCCAGTGAAGCAAAGAGACATACAGTCACAGAATTAATCGATCGTTATACTCGTGACGTACTTGATAAAAATCCGAAAAAGAAGCGAGATCAAGGACACCACCTAGAATGGTGGAAAGATGAGATTGGAAGTTACACCCTTGCTGATACTACCCCTGCACTAATTGTTGAATGTCGTGACAAGCTTGCCAGCGGAATTACAAGGCGGAAGTCACAGCGTTCACCGGCAACTGTGGTTCGCTATATGACAACATTATCGTGTGCTTTTTCGATTGCTGTCAGAGAGTGGGGTTGGATGGAGGATAACCCATTCAGAAAAGTTTCAAAGCCCAAGGAGCCGCGCGGGCGTGTGCGTTTTCTATCTGATGATGAAACATTGCCGAGTGGTGAATCTAAGGATGGTGAGCGTACAAGGTTGTTGAAGGCTTGCAGAGATTCGGGAAACCCGTTTCTTTATCCGGTTGTGGTCATAGCTCTATCAACTGGTGCGCGTAAGAATGAGATCATGGGGCTTAAATGGCAGGATGTGAATTTGTCGAGAGGGATGATTACCTTACATGAAACAAAGAATGGTGAACGCAGAGCATTACCATTGACGGGCCATGCCTTGGAGCAGGTAAAACAACTGGCTAAGGTACGGCGATTAGATACTGATTTATTATTTCCAGCCAAGAACCCAAAGAAGCCAGTCGACATACGTGCACCATGGGAAACAGCATTAGAAGAGGCCAAAATTACTGACTTTCGTTTTCATGATCTCCGGCATTCTTGTGCCTCCTACCTTGCTATGAATGGCGCCAGCCTTGCTGAGATAGCAGAAGTGCTTGGGCATAAAACGCTGCAGATGGTGAAGCGTTATGCACATCTATCAGAGCAACATACGACCACTGTGGTATCACGCATGAACGAGAAGATATTTTCAAAAAATTGATTTTGATAAGACTCTATTTATGTATGAAAAAGAACAATCTAAAACCTTGAAGAGTTCAACATGGATAGCAATAGACGTTGATTGGCTTTCAGATGAAGATCTTGAAAAATTTATATCACGACACGCTATAGGTGATACTCATTGCGAGGAAGATTCGGGATTGAGGGGTCGTCTTGATTTTATTCGGCATAATTTAGTACTTATGATTCGGAATCAGAAGGCATCTATTTCAGCTAAAGATCGCAGAGCTTACCATTCTAATTTAGAAAAACGCACTGAAAAATTACTTCAAATATTAGACGGTATTCCTGAAGATATTATGTATGATCTTTATCTTGCTGGTGCTATTGGAAAACCTGTAACTTCAAAGTATGGAATACCAGGTCGAATGCTGGATCGTAATAAACTGGGTGAAATTACTAGAGAGTTAGAGATGATTCATAAAGCAGCCAAAGAAGCAGGTGCTCTTTTAGCCAATAAAAAAGATACCAACAGAGCCGACAAATGGCTGCTGGTAGAAATTGGGAAAATGTATGAGGATTTCACTGGGA
>JAOUQA010000533.1 GCA_029879605.1 Gammaproteobacteria bacterium | reverse complement strand
TGCTTGAGCACCAGCTGTCATATTTATTAGCAAATATTCCACGTTATATTGATTTTATTCAGCATGACATTTTGCCTGGTCTGCTCAATCGATTAGGTATTGATGAAGCACAATTTGACTTGAATATTCTTAAAAAATCATTGAGTCAGCACTGGAAGCAGGCGGGTGGGTTACTGATGACTGTTTTTTCATCAGTTACGCAGTCAGGTCTAAGTATTATAGCCTGGGTCGGAAACCTGGTGCTGATCCCTGTGGTCACTTTTTATTTACTGCGTGACTGGGATATTCTGGTGGCAAGAGTTCATGAGCTACTGCCGAAGCAGTACGAGCCAGTCATTAGTCAACTGGCTAAGGAATCAGATGAAACACTGGCTGCATTTTTACGTGGTCAATTTATGGTGATGCTGGTACTGGGCCTGGTATATTCAACGGGTCTGTGGATGATTGATCTTAAACTGGCATTACTTATAGGGATGCTTGCAGGTATGGTTAGTTTTGTGCCCTATCTTGGTTTTATCGTGGGTATTGTCGCAGCTTCTGCTGCTATGTTGTTACAGACGCAGGATGTGTTTCAGCTGGTTTTTGTTTTTATTGTATTTGGTTTTGGGCAGTTACTGGAAGGTATGTTATTAACACCATTACTGGTGGGCGACAAAATCGGGTTACATCCAGTGGCTGTTATATTTGCTGTTCTTGCAGGTGGCCAGTTATTTGGTTTTGTGGGTATTTTGCTGGCGCTGCCTGTGGCGGCAGTTATTGCAGTCATCCTAAGGCATCTGCATGGTAAATACCGGGCCAGTACATTTTATGAAAACGGTAGTGCCTGATGACTTCATCCCAGATGGTGCTTGATCTTAAATTACGAGACAGTTATTCCTTTAGTAATTTTATAGCTGGTGAAAATGAGTTAGTGCTTGAGTTGTTGCAGGCAATGGCCCTGGCAGAAGGTGAGCAGCAGCTATATATATGGGGCAATGATTTTTGTGGAAAAAGTCATTTGTTACAGGCGGTTTGTCAGGCTGCTGCTGGAAATCAGTATCTGTCAGCTTACCTGCCATTTAAGCAGCTTGTTCACTGTGCTTCTGATGTGCTGGAAGGGCTGGAGAATGTTGATATTGTATGCATTGATGATATTCAGCTTATTCAGCATAAAGCAGACTGGCATGAACCCATTTTTGATTTAATTAATCGTCTTCGTGCGGCGGGAAAGTTTCTGTTATTTGCATCAATTTTGCCGCCTAATGAAATGATTATTGAGCTTGAAGATTTGCGTTCTCGTCTTAACTGGGGGCCAGTCATTAAAATCAGGTCATTAAATGATGATCAGAAGCAGCAGGCGCTTCAATTGCGAGCAAAGTCCCGAGGGTTTGAATTGCCTGATAATGTAGCAAATTATATTCTGAATAATTTCGAGCGTGATATGTCGGGTCTGCTTGAAAAACTGGAACAGCTGGATAAAGTGTCACTCGAACAGCAACGACGGTTAACTGTGCCGTTTGTGAAACAGGTGTTTGGTTAATGTTTTCAGAAACAAGATTTAGTATTTCAGGGGATTAATGATGAGTGATGATAAAGTTTATGTTTTTGAAGTAACAGAAAAGTCATTCAATTCCGCAGTTGTTATAACATCACATACGATACCGGTTGTAGTTGAATTTATGAACGTCTGGTCAGAGCCCTGTATTCGTCTGGAAGAGAGTATCCTGGGCCTGGTTAAAGAATTTTCCAGGCAGTTTATTTTTGTGAAAGCTGATATTGATGAGCAACCAGGTCTGAAAGAAGAATATGGAATCAGGAACTCTCCAACATTAAAAATTTTTCATAATGGAAATGTGGTTTATACAAAAGAAGGTGTAGTGCAGGAAAATGAAATCCGAGATGTATTAAAGGGATTTGGTATTTATCGAAAATCAGATGAAATCCGAATGGATGCGAGGCAGAAACATATCAAAGGGGATACAGTTGAGGCGATTAATTTGTTGACCCAGGCAATTCAGCAGGATCCGAAGAATACTCGGGTTGCTATGGATATGGTG
>JAOUQA010000532.1 GCA_029879605.1 Gammaproteobacteria bacterium | reverse complement strand
GACTCTTCATTTTTACCAATTACAACAACTGTTACATCATTTACGCTATATTTTTTCATGACATTATACACCTAACTCAATATGATTAATTTTCGGCAGGTATTTTATCGTTTTTTGTGCCTTCGAAATATCTAGAGTCAGTTTCTTTAAACCATTGTTGTCGGGCACCAACTTAATTTTCACGGCTTTATCGTCTATTAATATTTTTGCCAATTGATTAACTGTGATTGTTAAGTTGCTTGATATATTAAATATATCCGAACTTCCTTCATATGATAATATAAGATCAATCGCTGCCAATAAGTCTTTTACATGTAGAAAATCTCGAACTTGTTCACCATCACCTTCAATACATAACTCTCTCTTATCTTTTATCTGCTGTTTAAAATTATAAATCACCCCCTTTTTCTGTGTGGGGCCATACACATTTGGCAGCCTAAGAATAAAGTATTTTCCGACGCGCCCTACATGTTCTTTTATAATCATTTCACATATTAACTTAGTAAAACCATAATAATTTGGAGGTTCAGTTTGGTCTGTTTCTTTTGACTTTATGTTTAAGTTGCTATTACCGTATACCGCACCAGTAGAAAGAAACACTACCGTTTTTCCCCCTCCTTTTAAATATCCATCAATGACTTTTCTTGTCAAATCAACATTATTTTCCCATAAGTCATTATGGCTACCTGAAAACCTACCTGCCAAGTGCAACAATTTCGGACAAGAATACTCCTTAGTTAACTCCACCAATTCAGCTGGGTCTCTGCATGCAATAAAGTTATATTTTTCTGACAGATATTTATCATTTATTACCTCCACCCCAACAAAACCTGTTGCACCAGTTATTATAACGTCCATTATTACGACCAGTCTTCTTTTTCAATTTGCTTTAAAAATACTTCATTTGTTAAAACTGGTGCATTATGAGAGCTAAATTCCGTTAATTCTGTTTTCTTAGATGACTTTAATATATCAGAAAATCTTTCTTCACCGTATTCAGGTATTATCACAAAATAACGCTCGTTCAATTCGTAAGTTCGAGGTATTTCTGATCGAGAAACTAAGACTTCATGCATTTTTTCTGCAGGCCTTGCACCAATAACATCAATCACAGTATTTTTATTACCGTACTTCTGAATCATGGTCTTAGCTATTTGCTCAACACTAATTGCGGGCATTCTCATGACAAAAGTTTCACCGCCTTTCGCTATTTTTACCGCTTCAAATATCAGATTTATCGCCTCTTTTGTACTCATTAAGAATCGTGTCATATTTGGATCGGTGACAGTTACTTTGTTGAATTGGCTTATCTGCTTTTTAAATAGAGGGAGAACACTGCCATTCGTCCCCATTACATTACCGCCACGTATACAGACAAACTTTGTATTACTTTTATAATTATGCTGGGCGTTTGTTATTAACTTTTCACCACATGCTTTTGTTATACCATATATATTATGAGGCTCTACTGCCTTATCCGTTGACACATCAACGACATATTTTACATGACAATCTATAGCGCACATAACGACATTGTGAGTTCCGATTATATTAGTTTCAACAGACTGCCATGAATTCTGTTCGCAAACAGGCACATGCTTTAATGCGGCGAGGTGAAACACATAATCAACTCCATACATTGCCTTTTTTAGTGACTCTTTATCTCTAACGTCACCTATAACAAAAGTCAACTTAGGATTGTCAAATTCACGCTGCATCTCTACTTGTTTATGCTCATTTCTCGACAAGATTATAATCTCATCAATATCCGCATGAGTTAATAACTGCTTGCACAACTCGTGTCCCCACGATCCTGTGCCACCAGTAACAAGCACTCGTCCAGCTACAACATCTACTTCACTCATTTATCACCTCGACTTTTTAATTCATATATTAATTCTTCAACAGCATTCACACTTAGATTCTTAAGCAACATATAACTATCTTTTTCATTTACACTATTCGACGTATTTTTTTTAAATTGATAATTTACTGCGAACGGCGTAGTCTTTCCATTCTCGAATATCTCTGGATACTCTC
>JAOUQA010000531.1 GCA_029879605.1 Gammaproteobacteria bacterium | reverse complement strand
TTCAAATCTATTCCCAAAGTCTGGAGTGATCTATTTTTTTTATAATTTTCATAAAATGACGTGGGGGTTTGACCCAAAAGACAGGGGTTCCTGGAAAATATTGTATAGTGACTGCGAAATAACAAAATTATATCGAAGATCACCACCTGGTAATGTATTTCCAAGTAATTTCTACATTCCAAAAGAATTAACATATTATCAACCAAGAAAATTGAGCTTTGAACTGGATATTTCTATTCCATTTCCTTATTCAAGAGCTTCAGAAAATACTGAGTTGGATGATTTAGAAGAACCAGAAGATGAAGAGTATTGGGAAATAATAGAATTACTTGATAAAACTTATGAAAAATTAGGTGCAGATCATAGAATCCTAGGTTGCCCTATGCAAATTCAAGGTGATATGGAGTTAGAGTGTCAGTTGGTATCTAATGGATTATATTGTGGTGATTCAACCGGATATGATGATCCCAGGTCAAAAGCTTTAGAAGAAGGAGCTCATGACTGGAGATTGCTGCTACAGCTTGGTTCAGAAGATGATGATGAAGGTATGATGTGGGGAGATACTGGTTATTTATTCTTTTGGATCAAAGAACAAGACTTGAAATCCAAGAGATTTGATGATTCATGGTGCGTATTACAATGTCATTAAAAATAATGAATAAATCACCTAACCAGCACTTCAAAAACGCTCATTACATTCGCTTCGCCGCGATGCGATCCGCGCTGTTTATGCGGACGTAAACCCTTTCTTAAAATCAACGGTGAAGCAAAATATATGCAGTTAATACTAACATCAATAATAATTGGAGTAGTTGCAACGATAGCTATAGATATATGGGCAGAAATATTAAGTCGAGGCTTTAAACTTCCCACTACAAACTGGGGAATGGTTGGGCGATGGTTCGGTCATCTACCTAAAGGCAAGTTTATTCATAAGCCTATTTCAAATAGCGTTAAAATCAAACATGAGCTAACTATTGGATGGGTCCTTCATTACGCTATCGGTATAGGCTACGGCTATGCCTACATGCTTATAATTCAAGGCAGCCCAGGTATTACATCGGCATTAATATTTGGTTTGGTTACAGTGTTAGTACCCTGGTTCATTCTTCAGCCTGGTCTGGGGCTTGGATGCATAGCTCGTTTAGCCCCTAAGCCAAATATCATAAGATTAATAAATTTATCTATACATAGTATTTTTGGTCTTGGACTATATGCTGGTTGGTTAATATATTCTCAACTATTTTAAGTGGAATTTAGGCATAACAGCATCCAAAAATTTCAATCTCAATTGAAATCATAAGCCCCTCAACTGGGGCCGAGGTAGCAGGGCATTGCTTTTGAGTCTTACTCCCCCATTGAGCAAGCTAAGGAGGGAGTGATATTTTTGGAGCTTTATTTCGGGCGTCCTGCCCTCAACCCTGCGGGCCGTGCATAGCACGTTAAAAACTGCTCCTGCAGTTTTTTCTGCGAGGACGCCTACAGGGATTTATGCCCTGAGGGTATGTAGGCGGTAGAGCCGCGTCTGGAACAAGCGACCGAGAGTCTGATTTAAAAGATAATTTGTGTGCTTCGCACTATCTATTTGCGTGTCGTCTACACACGCAAGTACGGTTACTTTTCTGTTGCCTACATGGATATAGGTAAGTAGCGTGAGCAGGAGCGGAAGCTTTGCTGAAGACAGAAAAGTAACTCGCCATCAAGGCGAAACCAAATACATGAGCCTATAAAAAATTAGAAAAAAATGATACCAACACAACCCATTAAAAATAATGTAGGATTAACCATATTAACCAGGGATACAACGCAATCTATCTAAAACACTATTAGGTATATAACTACGGATAAGTCATTTTATGAAAACAAGATGGAAAATATTAATTCTATTTGTAGCAATACTACTTTTTGCACGGATCCCACTTCAACAAGGAGATTTCAAAGGCGGAGAGGAATATGATCATTTTGGATACCATGATGGTTATGGCCTCCTACAAATAGGCTCAAGCATGGAAAAGAATAAGTATAATCTTAATCCCGAAGAATAATA
>JAOUQA010000530.1 GCA_029879605.1 Gammaproteobacteria bacterium | reverse complement strand
TTTGATCAGTTATTCGAACCCTATGTTACAACCAAGCCCAAGGGTAGTGGCTTGGGACTTGCCATAGTGAAAAAAATTGTCGAAGAACACGGCGGCATGATATTGGCTAAAAATGCTGAAAATGGTGGCGCAAGTATTATAATAAGGTTACCAGTGAAAAAATCTGGCAATATACAGGCAACTGAACCACAAGATGGCGAATAACAATAATAACGATAATGCAAACGCATAAATCACAGCCCGATACCGAGCATTTTACAGCCCCGGTTTCCCCCCATATATTAGTCATTGATGATGAGCCTGATATTCGTACCTTGTTGCAGGAAATCCTGGAAGACGAGGGTTATGACGTAGAGGTTGCCGAAGATGGTGCACATGCCCGTACGGCTTATCGTCAACGTGTACCGGACTTAATCCTGTTAGATATCTGGATGCCTGATGTTGATGGCATTACGTTATTAAAGGAATGGATTTCGGAAGGTGCCTTACCTATGCCGGTTATCATGATGTCAGGGCATGGCACCGTCGAAACCGCTGTTGAAGCCACGAGGCTGGGCGCATTTGATTTTATTGAAAAACCCCTGTCACTGGCCAAGTTATTACTTACTGTCGAACAGGCACTGGAATCAGATAAGAAAACCCATCACGAACCCAGCTATAAAACTCAGCATGGTTACCTCGTCACCGAGCCGGTTGGTCGTAGCCCGATTATGCAGCGTTTACGTGAACAAATAAAACGCATTGCTGAACATGACAGCTGGGTATTACTTACGGGTGAAACCGGCAGTGGTACCCAGGTTGCTGCTCATTATCTGCATGCAAACAGCCTGCAACATGACAAACCTTTTATTGAAATTAATCTTGCCGGTACATCAACTGATATAAACCCGGCACATTTATTTGGCACCGAATCGAATGGTACGGTCACCAAAGGCTATTTAGAGCAGGCTCAACATGGCACCTTATTTTTGCGTAACATTGATGAAGCAGATGATGAAATACAACAATTATTAATTGATGTTTTACAAAACCGTTCTTTCAAACGTGTTAATGGTTCAGAACTTTTTACATTCCAGGCCCGCATTGTTTGCTCATCCCATAAAAATCTTGATGATCTGGTTTCCAGGGAACAGTTTCGCAAAGATTTATTTTATCTTATTAACGTGGTACCGCTAACCATACCGCCGTTACGTGATCATCGTGAAGATATTCCTGACCTTTTAAATTTTTATACCAATATTTTTGTTGACCAGGATAAGTTACCTTACCGTCGCTTCAGCCTGGCAGCACAAAATCGTTTACGGAACTATGAATGGTACGGCAATATTCGTGAACTAATGAATATCGTTCAACGATTACTGGTTACTTCATCAGGGACAGAAATAAGTCTTGAAGAAGTAACAACAGCATTAAACGAATCTGATGCCACGCTTAGTATTGAACCCGGCATTTCTATTGCATATGACTTACCGTTACGCGAAGCACGTGAACAGTTTGAAAAAGATTATTTAATTTACCAGTTAAGAAGAACTGGTGGCAGTGTAGGTAAAGTCGCAAAATTAATCGGCATGGAACGAACACATCTCTATCGAAAACTTCGTTCTTTAAACATTGACCCTAAAAATATCCTTGAAAATAGTTAAACTATGAAAATTATTATCCTCGGTGCCGGACAGGTAGGAAGCTCACTGGCTGAAAATCTCACCAGTGAATCAAACGATATTACGGTCATTGATGTAAATGAAAAAATATTACATGACCTGCAGGACCGTCTTGATTTACGAACAATTACCGGTGAAGCCTCTCACCCTGATATTTTGCGCCAGGCCGGAGCAGATGATGCAGACATGTTAATCGCGGTAACCGATAGCGATGAAACCAATATGATCGCTTGCCAGGTCGCTTACACGATATTCCATACCCCAACAAAAATCGCCAGGGTAAGAGCGCTGGGTTATTTATCACACCCGCAACTTTTCCAACAGGAAGCCTTACCAGTTGATGTACTGATTAGTCCTGAACAACTTATTACCCAGTATATACAAAGCCTG
>JAOUQA010000529.1 GCA_029879605.1 Gammaproteobacteria bacterium | reverse complement strand
TAAAACCAAGCTCAATGTCTGTATCTAATTTCTATACGACCACTCTTATAATTAATCATTTAGCAGAGCGTGCACGTGATCTTGGTGTTAATCCTGATCAATTGATTGTAAGAGTCGGTCTTGAGCATAATGTTGTTACTGATCCATTTAACTGGGCACCAACCGATCAGATGCTGGCATTACTGAACGGGTTAATTGATCTGAGCGGAGAACAGGACTTTGCATTTCGTCTTGGCAGCACACCCTTTCATCCATCCCATTGGGGTATTCCCGGCTACGCCCTGGTAAGCGCACCCAACCTGGATACAAGTCTTGAACTGGCACTGGATTTGATGAATGGTCGTGATGGTGACAGCTTTGTTATGCACGGAATTAGTTGGCAGGAAGCTACAGGCTCATTCTTTATGCGCCCAAACACCCATCATTTGCCTGTGATGGATGATTACCAGGAATACTGGCTGGCGCAAACCTTACAGTATATTTGTAATTATTTTGGAAAACCTCGTACTCCAATTGAGGTAAGTTTTGCGCATTCACCTAAAGGCCCACTAAAAAAATACGAAAAATTTTATAAATGCCCTGTACGATTTAATCAACCAGTAACAGCATTTTCATTCCCAGCAGACTGGAGAGATTCGCCTGGAGCTAATAGCGATACGTTAATGTTTCAAACAATGATTAAGTTCAGCCAGGCATATATTGAGGCCATTAATCCGGAGGCACACTTTACTTCGCGTGTAAAGTATCAACTTGAAACCAATATGAGGCTATCTAACCCGCTTACTCTTGGTGTAGTTGCTGAAAACCTCCAGGACTCTCCTCGCAATATCCAACGAAACCTTAAAGGCGAAGGAACTACGTTTTCTGAGATATTAGATGATGTAAAGAAAAATAATGCTGTAATTTATCTTAAGAACTCGCCGAAGAGCCTGGAAGAAATAAGTTACCTGCTTGGATTTAGCAATCACTCTGCTTTCCATCATGCATTCAAACGATGGACTGGATTAACCCCAAAGGAGTTCCGTGAACGCTACGTCAGTGGGACGATGGCCGAATATCCGTATGCTCCCGGAAACCGGGCAATATCCAGATAAAATCGCTGACTCTCTAGCTCCAATACAATAAGCGGAGTCAGATTGAACCTCCTCCTGGATAACAGCTTCCAGAGAATAATTGTTTCTAAATATTAGTGGAAATTTCTCTGACCTGGTTTTTGCACATATGCATTCCGAAACAATGAAATCACTATACGAAAAAGCATCGTTATTTTCATCGCGCCGTTGACCCTTAAAAAAATATAACGCTTATAGTTAACTTGTTAGTGCGTTTTTGATTTGGTCGGGTTAAAAGGCAATAAATGCAATTCACAACCTAAAGAATCCGGTTAAAAAATAATTCTACCGGCACCTTTTTAAAGAACCAAGTGCTATTCCCTCTTATTCTGATTTTAAATCTCGTCTTCCTCAATAACTTCAATTTCTGATTTTCCAGCATCAATCCATTCAATTATTCCAGGCTGTTTCAAAACGCTATTAACATAGGATTCTTCTATACCATTAAGAGGAATACTGTACCCCTCAAAGCGGAGTGCAATTGGAGCAAACATCGCATCGGCAATCGAATACTCACCAAACAGCCATTCACCACCCTCTCCATACCGAGTTCGACATTGTCGCCAGAGTTTTTTGATTCTATCAATTTCATGCTCTGCCTCTGATGACAACCTGATATCATTAAATTTCTTTCGACAATTCATTGGCAGTTCATTTCTTAGATTAAAGAAACTGGAATGCATTTCACAGCTGATGGATTTCGCCAGATAACGCGCTTCCGGATCTACAGGCCAGCCACTGGAATCCAGGTATGTTTCAGATATGTATTCGAGGATAGCCAGTGAATCCCAAATCACCAGATCACCGTCTTTTAATAGTTTGGGGTCAGAGTAAAAACTAAAATATTTTAATTGCTTTGATTAATCAGATTGAGCAATACACAGCCAACCTGGTTTCGAGTTTTTACTCTGACCCCAAACATTTAATCCCACTTCAAAAAA
>JAOUQA010000528.1 GCA_029879605.1 Gammaproteobacteria bacterium | reverse complement strand
TGTCAGGCCACTGAATGCTGAAAATGGTTTTATTAAGGTGGATGGAACACCAACTGACTGTGTACACCTGGCGATTACAGGCTTGCTGGAAACTGAACCGGATATTGTTGTTTCTGGTCCCAATGCCGGTCCCAATATGGGTGATGATGTACTTTATTCAGGTACTGTAGCTGCCGCGACTGAAGGGCGTTTTCTGGGTTTTCCAGCTATTGCAGTATCAATGTGTTCCTATGAGCCCGAGCATTATGCAACCGCCTGTGTGGCTGTTGAAAAGATTTTAAAACAGTTATCTGTGTCACCCTTGCCGGAAGATTCTATTCTTAATGTTAATGTGCCTGATCTGCCATGGTCAGAGATTAAGGGATTTATGGCAACCCGGCTGGGTAATCGTCATAAGTCTGAAGGTGTTATTAAACAGATAGACCCGCGAGGGTTGCCTGTCTACTGGGTTGGTCCACCTGGGGAAGAGCAGGACGCTGGTGAAGGGACAGATTTTTATGCCATTCGTCATGGTTTTATTTCCATAACCCCTTTGCAGATTGATTTAACGCGGTATGATAGCCTGCAAAATCTACAATCATGGTTAAAAGAAGTTAAATAAGCGTGTTGAAATTCACTGAATCCCATATCCAGGGTATTGGTATGACGTCTCAACGTACCCGCGATCGTCTGGTGCAGAGGCTAAGAGAAAAAGGTATAGAAAATGAGCAGGTGCTGGAGGTTATGCGTAATATGCCCCGGCACCTGTTTGTTGATGAAGCACTGGCTCAGCGTGCCTATGAAGATGATGCCCTGCCGATTGGTCATGGCCAGACCATTTCCCAGCCCTTCATAGTTGCAAGGATGACTGAAATACTATTGAGTCGTGGTATTCCTGATAAGGTACTGGAAGTGGGTACAGGTTCCGGTTTTCAGGCCGCCGTGTTGTCGCGCCTGGTACCCCAGGTTTTTTCAGTAGAGCGAATCGTGGCATTGCAGATCCAGGCTCGTGAGGTTTTTCATAAGCTGAATTTTAACAATATCACCCTTAAGCACACCGATGGTGCATGGGGCTGGCCACAGAACGGCCCGTATCCTGCCATTATCGTTACGGCTGCACCTGAAAACGTGCCTGAATCGTTACTGGAGCAGCTGGCTGTTGGGGGGATTATGATTATTCCCGTGGGGAGCCAGTCCGGGGGGCAGAAACTCCTGCAGATTACCCGGGATGTAGATGGTTTTGAGCAGCAGGAGCTGGATGGAGTACATTTTGTGCCTTTATTAAATGGAGCAGTTAGACAGTGATATTTGCGGGTATATATGATCGATGCATGGTCTGGGCTGCCCACAAGCATGCGGAACGTTATTTGATCGGGGTAAGTATTTTCGAAGCGATCTTTTTCCCGGTACCAACAGCCTTAATGTTGATTCCAATGGTAGTGGCCAGGCCTAAGAAAGCCCTGAGATTTTCAACCGTGGCAATGGTGACTTCTGTACTGGGCGGTATGGTAGGTTACCTGCTGGGGTATGTGGCTATTTCAATGATTGAACCCTGGATTATTAATGTTGGCTGGGGCGATAAATACCAGACCGCCCAGGACTGGTTTATGGACTATGGTATGTGGGCTGTGGTGATTGCTGGATTTTCCCCTATACCTTTCAAATTATTTACCGTGTCTGCGGGGGCGCTATCCATGCCTTTTGGTTTATTTGTGCTGGCAGCGATTATTGGGCGCAGTGCCCATTTCTACCTGATTGGTTTGAGCATGGCCTGGGCTGGGCCTAAAATGGAGCCAGTCGTGAGGCGCTATATTGAGTGGCTAGGCTGGCTGACAGTTATTATTGCAATTGTGGCTTATGTACTTCATCAGAGCAGCTGATTATTTTCGATACAGGGTAATAATTTTTGTTCTGGTTTTGTTACCGGGCTGCAGTGATATTGTACAGCCTGACTGGAATCCTCAGGATTATACCGTTAAAAAGGGTGATACCCTGTATTCTATTGCCTGGCGTTATGAGAAGGACTTTCGTGACATTGCCCGCTGGAATAACATTGATTCAACTTACGCTATTTATCCGGG
>JAOUQA010000071.1 GCA_029879605.1 Gammaproteobacteria bacterium | reverse complement strand
GTAGAGGCAAGGTAAAGGGCAATGGCAATTAATCCAGGTAATGAACTCATACTTGATAGATTTAGTTATTCAAAAAGTGATTTTAACAGCATAAATAAAAACAGTTCTATCCTCTATGCCTGATTTAGTTTTATTTCCTATAATCAATCAAGTTACCAGGTTTAATAATCTGTCTCTGTTTCGGCTAAACTGTGTGAGTAGGGTCACGAAAAAATATATAAATTGACTGATTTTTCAGTATCTTGGCTTTATTTTTCACGCAAGCTGGTAGTATTCTGCTAAGCATAAATGAACAAAACTTGTTTTCAGGGGAAATGATGCAAGTACGAATCCTTGGTTGTAGTGGTGGTATTGGTCAAAAGGTGAGAACCTCTTCTTACCTGGTTGATCATGACATATTGCTTGATGCAGGAACCGGTGTGGGTGACTTAACACTGGAAGAAATGCTACAGATCAAACATATCTTTATAACCCACAGTCATATGGATCATGTGGCAATTATTCCTTTGCTGGTAGATACCCTGTTCTCATCATTAAAACAGCCCATCATAGTTCATGCCCTGAAAGAAACCATTGATGCCTTGCAGACACATTTTTTTAACTGGACTATCTGGCCTGATTTTACCGAGTTGCCCAGTCTTGAGGCCTCGGTTCTTAAATTTGAGGAAATGAAGATTGGCGATGTCTACGAGTTAAATGGCCGTTCGGTCGAGATGATTGAAGTTAATCATATTGTTCCGGCTGTGGCTTATGCGGTTAAAACTCAAAACAGTATTTTTGTTTATAGTGGTGATACCACGACGAATGATTCCTTATGGGATAAATTAAATACCTATCCACGACTGGATCTAATGGTGGTTGAATCGGCATTTGCCAATCATGATATTCACCTGGCAAATGTGGCCCGGCATTATTGCCCGGAGTTACTGGCCGCTGATCTTAAAAAACTCAGGCATAAGCCAAAGCTGGGTATTAGTCATCTTAAACCCGGTGAAGAAACCCTGATTATGGATGAATGCCGTAAAGCCTTTGGTGATGACTGGGATTTGCATCAATTATCAAGTGGTGATGTTTTTCAGTTATAATTCCCTTCTTTTACATTCCTGTGCAAAAAAAACATGTTTGATAGTTTAAGTGATCGCCTGGCGAAAACCGTCAGGAACCTGCGTGGTCAGGGACGTCTGACCGAAGACAATATTAGTGATACCTTGCGTGATGTGCGTATGGCACTGCTGGAAGCTGATGTTGCCTTGCCGGTAGTGCGTGATTTTATTGATCGTGTGAAGCAGCGTGCTATTGGCCAGGAAGTAATGACCAGCCTGTCTCCCGGACAGGCCTTCATTAAAATTGTGGATGAAGAACTGGTCAGTACCATGGGTGCGGCGAATGAGGAGCTGAATCTAAGTGCCCAGCCACCGGCAGTGGTTCTGATGGCAGGTTTGCAGGGTGCAGGTAAAACTACCACGGTAGCCAAGCTGGCTAAATTATTAAAAGAACGCCATAACAAAAAAGTCATGGTGGTTAGTTGTGATGTGTATCGCCCGGCAGCGATTAAACAGCTGGAAACCCTGGCCCAGCAGGTTGAGGCTACTTTTTTCCCCAGCCAAAAAGACCAGGACCCGGTAGTAATTGCCAAGGCAGCCATTGATGCGGCCAGGAAACAGTTTCAGGACGTATTGCTGGTGGATACAGCGGGCCGGTTACATATTGATAATGAAATGATGGCTGAAATTCAGCGTATTTATAAAGCGGTGAACCCGGTGGAGACCCTGTTCGTGGTGGACAGTATGACGGGGCAGGATGCAGCCAATACAGCCAAGGTCTTTAATGACAGCCTGGAACTGACCGGTGTGGTATTGACCAAAACTGATGGTGATGCCCGGGGTGGTGCAGCGCTGTCAATTCGTCAGATCACGGGCAAGCCGATCAAATTCCTTGGTGCCGGTGAAAAAGTCGATGCCCTGGAACCCTTTTATCCTGATCGCCTGGCATCTCGCATCCTGGGAATGGGCGATGTGCTCAGCCTGGTGGAAGAAGTTGAACAGAAGGTTGATAAGGACAAGGCAGCCAGGCTGGCAAAAAAAGTCCAGAAGGGAAAAGCTTTTGATTTCAATGATTTAAAAGATCAGCTGGAACAGATGATGACTATGGGTGGCCTGGGCGGCCTGCTGGATAAATTACCAGGTATGGGGCAGCTACCGGGCAACGTAAAAGACAAAATGAATGACCGGGATGTTAAGCGCATGATTGCCGTGATTCAGTCCATGACGCCTAAAGAACGCAGTTTCCCGGACATTATTAAAGGTTCGCGTAAACGCCGCATCGCCATGGGTGCCGGTGTACAGGTGCAGGATGTCAATCGCCTGATTAAACAACAGACCCAGATGCGCAAAATGATGAAGAAGTTCGCCAAGGGTGGCATGGGCAAGATGATGAAGATGATGAAGGGCAAGATGCCATCGGGCATGGGTTTTTGAAAATTTTAAATAGTTAAAGGATAAACGGTTCCATATTAGTTGTGGTTTTATGGATTTTTGAAGTCAAACCACTACAATTGAATGGTTATTGATAAAAACCGTTATTTTTAAGGAGTGATTATGATTTATTTCGTCAATGGATTTAAAACCATCCTGTTTATCGCGATGATATTTATGCTACAGGCATGCGGTAGCAGTAGCGGTGGTGGTGTTGAGCTTTGTAGTAAGACGTCTTTGACTACTACATATAACCTGGCTGGTGAGGTTGTGTCTTATCAGAGTATAGATTTTAATGCCCAGGGAAATAGTACTCAGGGAGTAACATATAATGACCCCGGTCTGGATTTAACCTGGTTTACGGATGATGATGTTGTAAGCAGTTATTATGCATTTACCTATGATACATATGGAAATGCGATTAGAACTGTTTCTTATTCAGCTGCCGGGGCGGATGCTACCTGGTTTACAGATGATGATGTTATCAGTAGTTATAATGCATCTGAATATGACGCGAATGGCAACCAGGTTCAGTACAGTACTTATGCAGGTGCTGGAATTGACACTAACTGGTTTACGGGTGATGACCAGGTTGGTAGTTATTTTGCGTATACCTATGATGCAAATGGTAATAAGGCTCAGCTAATTATTTTTTCAGCTGAAGGTGCGGATGCTACCTGGTTTACGGGTGATGACCAGGTTAGTAGTTATCGGACATATACTTACGATGCTAATGATGAATTAACTCAGACAATCTCTTATTTAGCTGCTGGAACGGATACTAACTGGTTTACGGGTGATGATGTTGTCGGTGATTTTAGTACGGTTGATTATGATGCGAATGGCAATCGGACTCAGTATATTATTTATAATGATTCCGGTGCAGATTTAACCTGGGGTACGGGTGATGATGTTGAAAATAAGTATTATTCCTATACCAATGATGCAAATGGACATCTAACCCAGCGAGTCTATTATACAGGTGCTGGAACGGACGCTAACTGGTTTACGGGTGATGATGATATCACTAATTATGAGGCTTATACCAATAATGCGAATGGCTACAAGACAAGGGTGATTAAATATACAGATTCTGGTTCAGACGCTATCTGGCTTACTGGAGACGATATCAAGACCACTGAAACTGAATATAGAGTATTGCCATGCAATTAGGTTTAAAGCAGGTTGGTAAGCAAAAACAACTGTTTTGATGCAAAGTTAAAGCCCTCAAATTGAGGGCTTTTCTTTAGCATGGATATGATGCTGGGATAGCTTCGTTCGCTGAACTTCCTCTCAATGACGGGTTAATGCCTGTCATTGAGAGCCTGATTAGGCCATTCTGGAGATGTCATCGGGTTTATGCCATGGCAATATAAGCTGGATATGGGTTCCAGAGGATAAAAAATCCAGTATTTGGCAGTCTTTTGCTTGCTTCCCACCCACTAAATCGCTAAAATTCCGCGTTTCCTGAGGGCAGGTGTGCCTTCAATCAACAGAATTTGAGATAGAAACTAATGGTAACTATTCGTTTATCACGTGGCGGCGCCAAGAAAAAGCCTTTTTATCATGTAATCGTTACTGATTCACGCAGTCGTCGTGACGGTCGCTATATCGAGCGTATTGGCTTTTTTAACCCTGTTGCTCGCGGTGCTGAAAAGCGTCTTGAGCTGAGCCTGGATCGTGTTGATCACTGGGTTTCAAAAGGTGCTGGTACATCTGATCGTGTTACATCACTGATCAAAGAGGCTCGTAAGGCTAACGCCTGAGTCTAGTCTGCTAGCGGGTTTCAGGCTATGACAGCCGATAAAGAGAACCAGCTACTGGAACTCGGAAAAATTTCCGGGGTATTTGGAGTTAAAGGCTGGGTCAAGGTGCATTCCTATACCGACCCGCGCGAAGGAATTGTGGACTACTCTCCCTGGTTCATTAAACAGAAGGGGGACTGGCGTGAAGTCGAGCTTGTAGCTGGAAAACGTCAGGGTAAAACGGTCATTGCCAAATTCAAGGATATTGATGATCGTGATCAGGCCCAGTTGTTAACCGGGGCTAAAATTGCGATTCACAAAAATCAGTTATCCGAGCCTGGGGAAGGTGAGTATTACTGGCGTGACCTGGAAGGTCTCCGGGTGGTGAATACTGATGGTGTTGATTTAGGTGTTATCAGTCACATGATGGAAACCGGGGCCAATGATGTCATGGTGGTGAAGTCAGATCAGCAGCGACTGATACCTTTTACCCAGGGACATGCAGTCATGAATGTAGACCTGGAAGCCGGTGTTATTACCGTTGACTGGGATCCGGACTTTTAACCGGAAAGCTTATGAAATTTAACGTGGTAACACTGTTTCCTGATCTTATAACGAGTGTTGCCAGTGTGGGTGTACTGGGTCGAGCCATTAAAAATGGTTTATTACAGCTGGAGTGCTGGAACCCGAGGGATTACACACACGATAAACATCGCACAGTGGACGACAGGCCCTATGGCGGTGGACCGGGCATGCTGATGAAAGTTGAGCCCTTGCGTGATGCCATACATGAGGCGCGCAAATCAGCCGGTGAAAATGCCAGGGTGATTTATTTGAGTCCCCAGGGGCAGCCATTAACACAACAGGTTGTTCAGGAACTGGCACAACAACCGGGGTTGATACTCATCGCCGGTCGTTACGAAGGTATAGATGAACGTATCATCGAGATGGAAGTCGATGAAGAATGGTCGATCGGAGACTATGTATTAAGTGGCGGAGAACTGCCCGCACTGGTTATGATCGATGCGGTTGCCAGGATGATACCCGGGGTGCTGGGGGATGAAGACTCGGCAGCACAGGATTCATTCATGGATGGGTTGCTGGATTGCCCACATTACACAAGACCGGAAGAGATTGAAGGTCAGCGTGTTCCCGAGGTGCTACTCGGTGGTAATCATAAAGCCATAGAACAATGGCGAATGAAACAGAGTTTGGGTCGAACCTGGTTAAGGCGTCCTGAATGTTTGAATGATAAGACGTTGAACGAAAAGCAGCGTCAGTTGTTGCAGGAATTTCAGTTAGAATACCAGCAACAGCAAGACAAGAATTAATGTTTTGGAGTAAGACAATGAGTAACATCATCGCAGAGCTTGAAGCGGAACAGATGAACAAAGAGATCCCGGCATTTCAGTCAGGCGATACAGTGGTTGTTCAGGTACGTGTAAAAGAGGGTGACCGTGAGCGTTTACAGGCCTTTGAAGGTGTTGTAATTGCCAAACGTAACCGTGGTTTGAATTCAGCTTTCACTGTTCGCAAGATTTCAAATGGTGAAGGTGTTGAGCGTGTTTTCCAGACTTACAGCCCACTGATTGGTAATATCGAAGTTAAGCGTCGCGGTAAAGTGCGTCGTGCCAAGCTTTACTACCTGCGTGGTCGTACTGGTAAGTCAGCGCGTATTAAAGAGAAGTTATAATCTATCTTTAATAATGCTTAATTGTGAAAAGGGTGCCATTGGCACCCTTTTTTGTTTTCATAATCTTTATTATGATGCCTGTTATGCGATATCTATTATTTTTATTACTGAGTTTTCCCTGCCTGGCGGTGACTGAGCTATCTTCATCGCCTGAAAAAAATGAGCCTGAGTTAAGTGCTGACAGTAAATACCAGCTGGCAAAAATTGAAGAACTGCTCGATTTTGGTGCCCCGGACCTGGCATTGCATTTTATCAAAACGAATCAGCCTGAATTTACAGAAGCCAGTTTAAACGAATGGTTAGTCTGGGAAGAGAAACGCATCAGCCTGCTGGAGAAAATGGAAGACTGGCAGCAGATATTTGAACGCATATCTGGTCAAAGAACACTCTGGCAGCCAGGTTCATTAAGCGTGGAATTGAAAAACCAGTTTATTGGCAAACAGATTGAAGCCAGTTTGCAAATTAATAAACCTGAACAAGCCATGTCATTATTACGCGATGAGCTATGGAGTGGTAATGTGGTGGTTTCCCAGATAGAAGAATGGCGGCGATTAATAATTCGTAGTTACCTGGATCTTGGGCTTACGGCAGATGCGCAATCGGCTATGCGTAGTTATCATCTTGATTATGGTCAGGATCGTTTAGTAACTGATCAATGGTTGTTATTACAGTCACAAATTTTAATTGATAGTGGGTATGCCTCACGGGCTATTAAATTACTGGAAGATAAAAAAGCACCTGCATTACAGGCACAGTTGTTACTGGCAAAATTAAAGGCGAAATCAGTCAGTAGCGATAAGGTTGAAAAGCAGGCGAGAAAACAGCTCAAAAAGGCCAGGAAAGATCAGCGGGCACAGAGTATTTACTGGTATATCATTTTAAGAGCTGCTGTTGTCCAGCAGGATTATCTTGTCCAGGTTGAAGCAGTGGAAAATTTACTTGAATTAAAAGCAGAAAAGTATTTGCGTACAGTATTTAGTCAGGTAGACAGTGATGTATCTGCTGATGCATTGTGGGACAGTTATTTACAGGCAGGCTTGCACTTATCCAATCAGTTTAAGCTGTTGCGTGGTGATGATGGCTCCTGGTATGTAAAGGCCAATCAACTGGCAAAGAAAAAACCGCGCCAGGCCAGAATCCTGTTTGCCTTTCTGGCTCTGAATGGACATGATGATGCTCATCGTAAATCATCGTTTGAACGTCTTGCCGGTTTACTGGAGAAAAGAAAAAAAGGACTGGAAATTATATATCGCCTGTTCATGGAGGCTGGTCAGATTACCAGCCTGGATATAATCCCTGAAAGTATTCGATACACCCTGGTTGATTATGCATTGTCTCATGCGAATCTTAAAATAGCTGCGACATTGATGGCTGGCCTGGCTCAGCCGCCAGAAGGTAAAGATAATTTCGACTGGAATTTAAGACGATCAAGGATACTGGTGTTAGGTGGTCAGTACCAGGAAGCCACTGATATTTTGATACAGATGATCAGTCGTCGAAAACAGCTTAAAGAAATCCAGGTTGATCAGTATTTGCAGGTGGTATTTGATTTGCAGAATGTACAGGCTCATGACCAGGCGCTTAAAGCGTTTAAGGTGCTGGAGCAATATCCATTGTCAAAGAAAGTTGAACGAGAACTGGCTTTCTGGAAGGCAGAGTCTTACCAGGCGTTGAATGATCACCAGCAGGCGGCCTGGTTATTTTTAAAGTCAGCTCAGCCCATTGAGGAAGAGATTGATCCCTGGTATCACACATCGATATTTAAAGCAGCTGAGGCTATGGGTAAGGCAGGTTTAATCAGGGATGCCCGTGAACAGTTTATAAAACTATTACGTATTACTGCCAGTGAGGCGCGAAAGGCAGTTATTCGTCAGCGCTTACAGCAACTGCGTTTGCAGCAGAGTCATAAACTGGGTGAATCAGCGGAATGAAAACATTACATGTCACGACACCCTTTACCCAGTTGAAATTGTATTTTTCTGACTCTGCCCTGGTGGAACTTGATTTTGAAGTGGAAACGGATCCGGATTCTAAACCGGTTACCGGCCTGATGCAGCTAGCTCAGCGACAATTGCAGGCCTATGCACAATCAGCCAGTGAGCAACTGGATTTACCCCTGGAACCTGCCGGAACAGTCTTTCAGCAACGTGTATGGGAAGTATTACGGGCTATTCCTGTGGGTCGAGTCAGAACCTATGGTGATATAGCCCGGGAACTGGGTTCTTCTGCCAGGGCTGTGGGCAACGCCTGTCGCGCTAATCCCATACCCCTGTTTATTCCCTGTCACCGGGTGGTTGCTAAATCTGGTATTGGTGGATTTGCCGGCCAGACGGCAGGACGAGAGCTGGCGATAAAAACTGCCTTACTCAGGCATGAAGGGGTTGAAATCCCCTTATTGGACCCCATGTAATTGGGCGATTTAAATCAGGAGTTAAATATGAGTGTAGAAGCCTATAAAGAGACGCTGGAA
>JAOUQA010000526.1 GCA_029879605.1 Gammaproteobacteria bacterium | reverse complement strand
GAGCCGCTTTTTTCTACGAAGGTATACGGTGTTGGACTGGGCATGTCGACTGTGAAACAGATTATGAAACAGCATGGCGGTGATATTGATATTGAAAGTGAGTTTGGTAAGGGTACAAAGATTACCCTGTGGCTACCAAAGGGTGCCGATAAATAATATTTATGTTTTTAGTATCCGTAAGAAAAGGTGCCGGAGGGATTAATAAACAACCAACCCACTTGAGCCTATTTGTATTGCCTATTTGGATATAGGTAAGGGGTGAGTGCGATTGTGTAGCCACGGGATGTTGAGCAACGCAGTATCGACTGTCGAGGATATGTGAGCTTTCATTTGCCAAGTTTGATAAACAGCCAAGAAATATTAAATTTAAAGGTGGTCGTAGAAATAAAAAGTGAGCATGGTTTATTAAAGTGTTATATTTTTATTAAGTTTATAGATTAGTTATATTGTCTTCGTTGGTTTCAAATTGTTATATATGCAATTGGGAAGTATTCTGCGGTTTTTTATATGACTTAACTGTGAATAGATGGAGGCTGTGGTATGTTTCCTATAATTTCATGTTTCTTTTAAAAGGATGGTGTTGCTGTGTCTAGTAATCGCAAATTGTTTATAGCCTGTACGGTTGTGCTAATAATCATCGTGGGTTTTCCTGGTGTGATAACTGCTTCAGGTGATAAATATTTACAGAATTCTTCAATAAATATGCAAATAGACCCCGGAAAGACTAAGGTTCAAGTGCTGGTGGCTGATAATCGTGCAGTACCAGCCTTTAATCAGATTCCAGTGGAATGGATCAAGAAGGCTAAAAAGAAATTTAGGATCTCAATTGGTCATTTGTCACATGGTGATCAGATTGTAAAGGGTCTGGAGTTTCTGGCAAAAGAGAAAGGAGGAATATACCAAGTTGATCGAGAGTTTCTTGATGAATCTTACACATGTCTCGATCCTGGTCGTAGGCACTGTACAGACTGGAAACAGAAAATAGTAGACGCGATTAATAATGGAAATAATATCATAATGTTTACATGGAGCAGTAATCTAGGTAAGAGCAATGTCACCAGTCCAGAATATGTTGATGATTATCTTGCTTATATAAACAATCTTGAAAAGAAATATCCAGACATTATTTTTGTGTATATGACAGGGCCAGCGAAGGGCTGGGTTGCAAATACATACATGTCAGAACGTAATAGGCAGATTAGAGAGTTTGCTATTGAGCATGGAAAAGTTTTATTTGATTTTGAAAGTCTGGATCTTCATGCACCCGATGGCACATATTACCCGGATGGCACAGATGCTTGTGAGTGGTGCAATAACTGGTGTGATACGCATAGAGAAGACTGTCTTACAGCGTTGAATAGCGGTTGTAAGTATACGCAAAGAGAGGGGTGTTGTTATACGCATACTCATTGCTTTAACTGTTATCAAAAGGGAAAGGTGTTTTGGTGGATGGTCGCCCGTCTTGCGGGTTGGGATGGAATATAGTTTGTTAACTTTAGGGGGAATGTCGGATATCAGGGCACAGACACAGACTACGTTTGTTTAGTAGTAAAAGTTCCAGAGAGAAAAAATGGTCTTCCCGATATTTTTTAATACTTAGATTTGATCTCTGGCCACAGTTGTTTTATATCTAATATGGTTAAGCAACGTCCAGATAATGAATTTAATAGATGACGTGCTTTTCTTTATGACGAATATCATGAAATGATAGTGAAGTTATTGCTTAAGTTAATATAAGGCATATTTAATAAATCTTAAATTGTTGATAAAAATATAATTTGTTGTTATGTCTAAGAAAACACAAATTGCTGAAGACTGAATCATAGGCGGTTTTCAGGTTTGATAGACGAGCTAAAAATAATTTGCAAAAGTTCTAAAAAAATGAATGATCAGGGCTGAATAAATATCGATTCCAGGTATTTATTTTAAAGGATGACGGGATTATTGCTGTTCTTTATACACCCCCCTTGTTTATAAAATGAAAAAATGGAGAGCATGAAATGATAAAATCAATGAGGTTAATGCAAAGCGATATCTTGATTACCTGACTACGGCAGATGCCCA
>JAOUQA010000070.1 GCA_029879605.1 Gammaproteobacteria bacterium | reverse complement strand
GCGATTATCTCGGTGCATTGATTGTTGCCCTGTCAGGTTTGTTTGTAGCCTGGCAGTTAAGCCTGTTAAAAGATAATCCTTCCTTAGCCGAGCACTCATTTGGAAGCCTTCTGGTCAATGAATATAAATTATCATTGCTTATGCTGATATGGGCTCTGATCTGGTGGTATGCAGCCGGCATACATGAAGTGGTTGATAAAATCGCTTATCGTGATGAGTCCCTGGCCTTGATTTTATTTTTCAGTTTTTCTGCCGGTACTGCACAATGGTTAAAGCAGAAACTTGACTGGTCGGCAATGTCCAGGCCAGCTCTATCACTGTTACCATTACTTTACCTGTTTGTTCCCTACGTCTTCGTTGTTAATAATCACCCATTCGGAGACTTGAATGTCATTAGCTGGTCAGTCGCGATTGTGGTTCATTACCTGGTTTTGAAACAGTATGATAACTGTGCAACATTACCTATGAGGTTCCTGCATATGGGCGGCTTCTGGTTGATCGTGATTTTGCTAAGTCTCGAAGCTGCCTGGCAGGTTGATCATTTTGTTCAGGGCTCAGATATCTGGTGGGCGATAATGATTGGCCTGGTACCCGTCTGCTTTATGTTGTTGATGTATCGCTATGGCCAGAAATTAAACTGGCCTGTTATGAAGTATCAGAAAATCTATCAACTGGATGCAATATTTCCCATCGGTCTGTTTGTCTGGTTATGGTTTTTTATTATGACATTAAGTTCCGATGGTGATACATCCCCCTTAACTTATCTGCCCCTGTTAAATCCACTTGAGCTGGTGTTAGTAATGCAACTGATGGTGCTGGGTTACTGGTTACGTTTTCCACTTGATTGTGAAGACTGGGGCAAGCGCCGCTGGCGATTTGATGAGAGTGAGATATTCCTGGCATTAACGGCATTCATCTGGTTAAACACTGTCTGGTTACGTATGGCACATCATTTCTGGGACGTTGAATACAGGTTTGATTTCATGCTGCAGTCCAGCCTGGTGCACCTGGGCTTATCGATTTTATGGAGTATCACCGGCCTGTTGTGTATGGTGACAGGGACACGCAAACATAATCGTCATGTCTGGATTGCAGGTGCTGTTGTGATGGCAGCCGTGGTGGCAAAACTGTTCCTGTTTGATTTATCAAATACAGGTACAGTTGAACGTATTGTGTCATTTTTATCTGTGGGTATTTTATTCCTGGTGGTGGGTTATTTTTCACCTGTACCTCCGGCGGACAACAGGGAGACAGCTAATGAGGCATAAGTTAAAAATAATCTGTGGTTTATTGTTTATGCCTTTAATGACTCAGGCGGTAACTGATAATGATTTTGCATATAGTGCTGAACTGGAAACTGAAACGGGCAAGCCCTATTACCAGCTTAACCTGCCAGAAACAGTTTATAAAAATGTTAGCCGATCTGACCTGGGTGATATACGTGTCATTAATGGTGATGGCCATGTGGTGCCTCATGGTTTGAGAGCCATACAGTCAGAGAAAACAAAAAATACTGAAGCTTTCTCTGCACCATT
The DNA here is from genome assembly GCA_029879605.1 of Gammaproteobacteria bacterium. Lineage (GTDB taxonomy): Bacteria > Pseudomonadota > Gammaproteobacteria > SZUA-229 > SZUA-229 > JAPHQX01. The sequence continues at coordinate 6,878 of JAOUQA010000070.1, read as the reverse complement.
TTTCCCCCTGTTTCAAACTGGTGATGAAACAGATAGTGATTTTCATTTAAATATAAAACGTAATGAATCAGGTGATGTAATTGATATTCAGAGTCGTCCCATCACCGATGGTGGGAACAGTCGTCTACTGGGTTACCTGGTGGATGTACGAGAGTGGGATAAGGATATTGATAATATTCAGTTTAACTGGAAAGCTATAGATTCAGCATCATTTATTCGGTCTTTAAGTGTTTATTCCAGTGAAGATATGACCAACTGGCAATTACTGGCCGATGACAGGTCGCTGGTGAATTTGTCCTACCAGGATTACCAGTTAAAGAATAATTCTATGCAAATAAATGCTGTGAAAGCAGCTTATTTAAAGCTGGTATTTACAGATAATAAACCAGCTGTCGAGGCTGAGACTATTCAAATCTTAAAAACACATTCGTCTGAACAACAGGCTATCAATTATTACCCGGTTGCAGTGAATAAAACAGAGATGGCCGGTGAATATACATTTCAGTTTGATTTGAAAACAGTGGCTAAAAAAATTCGTATTGCCCTGCCTGAAGACAACAGTGTAGTAAAAGTAACTGTATTATCCCGGGCTGATGAAAAACAGGCCTGGCAATTTCGGGGGTCTGACCTGCTGTATCGATTAACTGTTGATGGTGTCACCATTAAGCAAACTGATATTGATTTATCATCCAGTGGTGATCTTTACTGGAAACTGAATGTTGATCAGCAGGGTGGTGGGCTTGGCAGTGGGTTACCGGTAATTGAGTTTGCCTGGCAGCCACAGCAACTGGTGTTTGTTGCCAGGGGTAAGCCTCCCTATTACATGCTCTGGGGTAGTGCCAGGGTTAAACCGGTATTACAGAATGCTGCCGGGCTGCTGGTGTCATCTAATAGTGAGGCTGATACTATGACAGGGCCTGCTCACTGGCGGGCTGATAGTGTACGTACAGTGAACATGGATGCATTAGAGCCTGAGACAGTTCCCGTCAACTGGCGACACTGGTTGTTGTGGGCTGTGATGATATCAGCTGCTCTCATTCTTGTCTGGATGGCTCTTGGCCTGATGAAGAAAATGAATGAGAGTTAAGTAATATCAGCAGATGTGCTGGCACTATTCCTGGTTTCTGGTTAATAAAAGGGTGATTTGTGTCGCCATAGGCAGTACTATTCATTGTCAGGGTGATGTTGAATAATAATTAACTCTGTAATGCCTTTTTATGACCATATTTAAACATTCTTTTCCAGTACTGCTTCTGCTGGTATTATCATTTTATACCTATCATAGCTATGATCAGTTTCCTGAAGTTATTGTTACTGCGGTCATATTTCTGCCAGTTGTGATGTTTTTGCTCACCCTGGGTTTAAGTGTTCATTTTAATCGTAGTACCGTATTTTTTTACGTGATTTTAATAGCGGCTACTAACATGGCGCTGGGAATGGGGTTGATCTCAACATACCTGGGCTATGCATTGTTCTCCATTGCCATACCTGCTTTGTTCCTGGTTTATACACTGCTGCCTGAGCGTGGCGTATTCAGTGCAAATGCTGCACCTGCCTATGGTATTTTGTTTACTACATTGTTTATTACATTTGTACTGGCATTGATGTCACCAGAATGGCTCAGGTACCTGTTATTGATTGACTGGTTGCCAGCGCGATATTTTGACTGGACACCGTTGCCACAAAGCATTCTGTTATTGTTTGTCCTGTTGTTTATCACCATGCTGGTACTCAGTTTTGTCCGGCCATCACCCCATATGTTTGCGGCCACAGGCATGCTGATACTGCTCATGGTTCAACTACATGCGGGTGCTACCAGTCGTAGTTTAAATATATTTACCAGTGCGGCGTTTCTATTATGCCTGTATGCCATTCTGCAGGAATCATGGCGTATGGCTTACCTGGATGAATTAACAGAATTACCTGCTCGACGTGCATTACGGGAAAAGTTTCAGCAGGTTAGTGGTGTGTATACAGTAGCCATGATTGATGTTGATCATTTTAAGAAATTTAATGATACCTATGGTCATGATACTGGTGATGCAGTTTTACGTATGATTGCTGGCAAGCTCTCGAAGGTCACAGGTGGTGGTGTGTCTTATCGTTATGGTGGTGAAGAGTTTTCAGTCATATTTAATGGTCGAGATGTCAGGGATGCGCACACTCACCTGGAAAAGTTACGTGAAGCTATTGCCAGTTCTCTGTTTGTGGTTAACCGCAAAAGTCGACGTAAAAATGATAATTCACGACCAAATAAGAACAACAAAACCGTGACCATTACTGTATCGATAGGCGTTGCGGATTCCACTGCCAGTGTAAATAGTCCATGGGATGTGTTAAAGCTGGCCGATAAAGCCCTCTACCGGGCAAAAAACAAAGGACGAAACTGTATCTGTACCTAGCCAGTACCTGATTGTTTTCTGATTATTCCCTCTTGCCAATTATCTATCCCAGAGTTTAATGCTCGGCTTTGAGTATCTCATTTTGTCTTGTTGTTTTAGGTCGCTTGTGACAATAACAGGTCAATAAGTATCAATATGCAATACCATTGACTTAATATGCCTAGACATTATTTTATAAAGTAGTGTATGAATAATCATTCAGCCAGAATCAACTCACGGAACTGATTTAGATATCAGTTAATCTTTTAGTGAACTGGTGAGGATTGAATCATGGATCTGGCTTTTTTTCATATCGTAGTTGGCTGGAGTTCAATGCTGGGTGGTGCTATCAGCGGTGCCCTGATTGGACTCTTTTTTCATAAACAGGACTGGGCCGGTGGCTATGGTTCATTTCGTCGTCGCTTGATGCGACTGGGCCATATTGCCTTTTTTGGCCTGGGTATTCTCAATATTTTATTTGCCCTGAGTCTGGAGGTGCTGGCATTACCCGCGAGCCAGAGTGCGATAGCATCCGTTGGTTTTCTGGTTGCGGTGATAGTAATGCCATTGTGCTGTTTTCTGACTGCATGGCGTGATTACTTCCGTCACCTGTTTTTTATTCCCGTGCTGGCTGTAGTAGCAGGCATAGTGCCAATGATTTTTGGAGGATTTATCTAATGAAAATCGGATTTATTGCCATGAGTGGTGTGCGTGCCCACAATGAAGAACTGACACGCCTGGGTTTGACATTACCGGGATTTGTTGAGAGGAATAAAAAAATTGCTTCATTACCCAGTCTCGGTTTATTAACCCTGGCAGGAATGACGCCCGGACATATTGAAGTGGAGTATATTGAAGTTGAAGATATACGGGATCAACATGAGTTGCACGGAATATTTGATGCGGTTGCGATTTCTTCATTTTCAGCACAAATTTTCGAAGCCTATGAACTTGCAGATCGATATCGCCAGCAGGGGACGAAAGTAATACTGGGTGGCTTGCACGTGACAGCCTGTCCTGAAGAAGCTTTGCAACATGCAGACAGTATCATTATTGGTGAGGGTGAAGTGTCCTGGCCGCAACTGATAGACGATCTTGAAATTGGTCAGTTGCAGGGTATTTATGATAGCCGTGGCCTGACATTTGACCTGGCAGATGCACCGATGCCAAGGTTCGAATTACTGGACCCGGATCGGTATAATCGTATTACTGTTCAAACTGCGCGTGGTTGTCCTTTTAACTGTGAGTTTTGCGCAGCATCGATTCGTTTGTCGCCTAAATACCGTGTTAAGCCAGTTGAGAAAGTAATTGCTGAAATTAGAAAAATAAAAACCATCTGGTCAAAACCATTTATTGAGTTTGCAGATGACAATAGCTTTGTAAATAAGCTACATTCAAAACGACTATTATGTGAACTGGCAAAGGAGAAAATTCGCTGGTTTACAGAATCTGATCTGTCAATCGCTTTCGATAATGAATTACTTAGTTTAATGAGAGACAGTGGTTGTGCACAGGTGTTGATCGGTTTTGAAAGCCCAACTCAAAACGGTTTATCCGGACTGGAAATGAAAACCAACTGGAAATCAAAACAGTTTGATGATTATAAAAAAGCTATTGAAAATATTCAGAATCATGGCATCAGTGTCAATGGCTGTTTTGTTCTAGGTCTGGATAACCAGGGGCTGGAAAGTTTTCAGGCGGTCAGGGATTTTGTGCTTGAAAGTGGCTTGCACGAAGTTCAGGTTACTGTGCAAACGCCATTTCCAGGAACACCGCTTTATGATCGACTGCTTAAACAGGGCAGGATTTTACGTGCGGGAGCATGGGATTTATGTACCTTATTTGATGTAAATATCAGGCCTGACAAATTAACTGTAAAAGAACTGGAGGAGAATTTTCGCTGGTTGATTAGTGAGTTGTATTCTGATGAGTCTACTCAACAAAGAAAGACGCATTTCTATCAGCAGATGCGCCAGGCAAGAAAACATCATAAGTCACCGAGTATCGCACTTGCAGGTTAATTATACTTGCCCGCTATAATCATGTTGGTCAGTAAGTGCTAAACTCTTTTTTATATTACCTGGGAAGGGATAGAAGCATCATTCCCCAGGGTATTGTCAGTTCAGGATGATTGAAGTAATCCATGTTTGAATAGTGAGGATAAGTACTTGGTGAAAATTCTTTGCGTTGAAGATGAAGCAGCTATTTCAGATACTATAACCTATGCGCTGGAAACTGAAGGTTTTCAGACGCATTGGGTTCAGCTGGGACAGCATGCTATTGATGCTTTAAAGAATGATTCTTCACTGGCACTGGTTATTCTTGATGTAGGCCTGCCTGATATGAATGGTTTTGAGGTTTGTAAACACATTCGACAGTTTTCCCAGGTGCCCATTATCTTTCTTACTGCGCGTAATGAAGAAATTGATCGTATCGTGGGTCTTGAGATTGGTGCTGATGATTACATGAGTAAACCTTTTAGTCCACGCGAACTTGCGGCAAGAGTTAAGGTCATTTTAAAACGCAGCCAGGGTAATAAGCAGCAATTCCAGGGCGAAACTGATTTTTTAATTGATGAGAAACGAGCATTAATTCAGTATTACGGGCAAGCTCTTGAGCTTACTCGTTACGAATATCTTATTCTCAAACTTTTGCTACAAAATACTGAGCGTGTTTATTCTCGTGAACAGATTATGCAATGTATCTGGCAGGAACCGGAAACCAGTCTTGACCGGGTTGTAGATACACATATTAAAACTCTGCGCACCAAGTTACGCCAGGTTCGTGCTGATGTTGATCCCATAAAAACCCATCGTGGTCTTGGTTATAGTATTACCGGGAGTGTCTGTGAGTCTTAGTGCCCGAATATTTATTACCTGCGTGGTTTTAATTGGTCTGTCTATCGGGCTTATTCTACAGAGTGTGACTGATGAGTTGATTCCGGGTATGCGTCAGTCACTGGAAGAAGTGCTGGTCGATACTGCGAATCTGCTGGCAGAAGTCGTTGAGCAGGAAGTTTTCAGTGGTGAAATTGGCGAGGGTGATTTTGCCAGCCAGATGAGTGCATTTAGCCAGCGGCGTGTTAATGCCAGTATTTCCAGTTTGCAAAAAGAAGATAGTAACCTGGTTGTTTATATTACAGATGAAATGGGTAAGGTGATATATGATTCAACAGGCCAGAATACGGGTAATGATTTTTCACAATGGAATGATGTCTATTTAACCCTGCGTGGTAGTTACGGTGCTAGAACAACCCGTAGAAATCCAAAAGATGCAAATAGCAGTGTTATGTATGTTGCAGCACCTATTATGAAAAACAACCAGGTTGTTGGCGTGTTAAGTGTCGGTAAGCCCAGTGTTAGTGTGCAGCCGTATTTTGAACAGGCAGTAAGGGCTATTGAAACCAAGGTTATGATGTTGTCTTTTGTTTCGTTACTGGTTGTCATGTTGTTAATTTACTGGGTCACGCTTTCTATTCGACAGTTAACTGATTATGCCCGTAATGTTCAGCAGGGCAAGCGTAATCCAATGCCAGTATTAAGAGAAAAAGAACTAGCCCAACTGGCCAATGCAATGGATGCAATGCGTGTTTCACTGGAAGGCAAAAATTATGTTGAAAACTATTTACACAGTCTTACCCATGAGCTTAAAAGCCCGTTAGCCGCAATCCAGGGTGCTGTTGAACTATTAAAGGAAGATATGCCGGTAGATGCCAGGGAAAAATTTATACATAATATTGGTAATGAGAGTCAGCGTATGCGTCAGGTGGTTGAACAGTTACTCAAGCTGGCCAGTCTTGAGAAGCGACAACAGCTTGAAGATGTTGAGGAATTTGATCCTGATGCGCTTGTTTTACAACTATGTGAAGACAAGTCACCTGTGCTGGAGCAGAAACAAATCCAGGTTCAATCTACAGTTGCTCATGGTACACAATTAAACGCGGAACGTTTCCTGGTGCAGCAGGCAATCAGTAACTTACTGGATAATGCCATTGACTTTAGTAAAGAAAAGGATGTGATTTCGATCAATAGTTATGTAAGCCTGGGACAATGGCATTTACATATACGTGATCATGGCCCAGGTATTCCTGATTATGCACTGGCTAATGTCTTCGAGCGCTTTTACTCTCTGCCTCGACCGCATAATAATCTTAAAAGTACCGGGCTGGGTTTAAGTCTTGTTTATGAGGTGGCGCAACTACACCGGGGCCAGATCAAGGTACAGAATGCCGAAGGTGATGGTGTTGAATCGATATTATCGCTGCCACTGGTGTAGTTTTACTGATTTCTTCATTGTTTTTCTTCTAAACACATAATTCACACGTTAACCACATATTAATCACAAATATCTTCAGTAAGCTTTTTACCAGTGTTAATAAAAACAGCAGGTAAAAGTCATGAATAGAAAATTCTTTTTTAAGATAGTAACAATCCTGGGTCTAATACTAGGCCTGATGATTCCCCTGGGCATGATTGATAGCGTTGTGACAGAACGTAG
>JAOUQA010000525.1 GCA_029879605.1 Gammaproteobacteria bacterium | reverse complement strand
GACTGGTATTACGATCAAATTCAAACACTGCCTGGTCATTAATTAAAATAGTTAAAACATTTATCACACTATATACCTGTAGCCGTTGTTGTCTGATTATTATACATAAATACTATATCCACTACCTCCACTACCTCTTATCCTAACCCAGTTTACCAACATCATCCATATTTTAGTGGGAACACACCTGAACCCGAGTCAATATCTATCTAAATTCAACATTGTTGCAGCATCCAGCATTAATATTAGCAAACTAAGATTCAGAACACGGCAACGCCTCAAGCTATTAACACACAAAATTATAAAGCAACCTTAATTAAAGAAACTGGAAATGACATATTTACGCAGAATACAAAGACTACTCAATAAAAAAAGCCCGGCATTAAAACCGGGCATTTTTATTTTAGACATACAGTTCTATCAATCATCCGGTTGCGGCATCGGTAGCCCGGCCAGTTTACAGATTTCATGAATTGGATCTTTGGGAAACAAACTGTAAATGTGTTTTTCATAAGCCTTCTGGTCATGAAAATGCACATTTTTTTTACCCAGCTCTCGCACCACTTTATGCATTGTAGGTGCAGACTGATTTTCTGAGAAATACTCCCTAAAATAAAGTATTAATTCCCAGTGATCATTATAAAGCTCAAGACCGTCTTTTGCCGCAATGATTTCCGTATAACTTTCACTCCATGCATTTAAGTCACACAAATAACCTTGCGCGTTAGTCTCAATATTTTGTCCAGCAATTTCAAGCACCATTAACATTTCTCCTTATCTTGGGGGGAAGGGAAGGATAAAATCAGATTCACGTTTTAATTAACCTAGACTTTGTCAGGTTTTTAAACCAATGAAAATCGACTTTTGATATCAACTACTCAAAATAAATTATAGCCAGTAAATACAATTTTTTGAATTAGTTTAACTGCTAGAGAAAATTTATTTTAAAAACAAAATACCACTCAAAAAATAGAGCTATAACAGTTTTTTTCGAAACCAATTAATATTATTTTGCTTTTCAAATTAATAACAACCCTGACAATTTTGCATAACATATAATTTTATAAAATTAAACACCTACAAAAACAATTAAATTTATGCCTCACATCAAACATAACACATCACCAACTCACCTTAAGAAACAAAGAGCTCACTCCATTTACAATCAGCAAACACTTGAATATCGACCATCAATCTTGCGGCACCGCAATTAACAGCGGCACGCCAATAACATCAGAGTCGACAATACTCACTAACAAGAGTGTGAAGCACCTCACAAAACAGCTGGCTTTAATTAACCTGTTATTTATATTAACTCTATAATTAAGGTCATTCCAAAAGCTTTTAATATCAAGCCTAAGAACATCATACAGCCCAAATCACATTAAACATCCTGGGCTCATCTAAAATGAATAAACACCTGACTGACAGAAAACAAAACCAGGTTCAGACTGGTCGTTGTTAATAAATTAACAATTACACATGAGGCAGGATACATGTTTGTGGCAACATATTGGTTTATTAAAAAACCAGCGAATAAAACATCTCAATTATTATTATCTATTTTTATATTATTCACTTCATTGTTGCTTTCCGCATGTGGCGGTGGTGGTGGTGGCGGTGGTGCGTCGCCAGGAATTGCCATCACGAAAACCACGCTTAGTACAACTGAAGATGGAACTGAAGACAGTTTTACTGTAGCACTAAGGACCAGGCCTACTAGTGACGTAGAAATAACTCTCACATCACGTGACACTGGTGAAGGCATGATTGGTTCAGATACTGATACAGACTGGGACTGGAACTATTACGGTACTTCAGTTGACCTGAGCTTTACGCCTGATAACTGGAATGTACCTCAAACAATTAACATTGCCGGACAGTCCGACTTGATACTTGATGGTAATCAAACTTATAGCATAGCCGTAACCTGGGTCTGGTCTATGGATTTAAGTTATATAGGCATAGCCCAACCAACAGTTTCAGTGACTAATATTGATACCAATGCGCCAGGTATTACTGTTTCAACAACAAGTTTAACGACAACAGAAAATGGTGGAACTTCACAATATTTTACAG
>JAOUQA010000524.1 GCA_029879605.1 Gammaproteobacteria bacterium | reverse complement strand
GGCCTGAATCCCCATGCAGGAGAAGATGGCCACCTTGGCACTGAAGAACTTACTGTCATTCAACCTGTACTGAACAAATTACGAAAAAAGAATTTACGGCTCACTGGGCCACTACCTGCTGATACATTATTTACTCCACACTATCTAAATAATGCAGATGCAGTACTCGCCATGTATCATGACCAGGGACTTCCAGTTTTAAAATATGCCGGCTTCGGCAAAGCCATCAATATCACACTGGGCTTACCTATCATCCGCACCTCGGTTGATCATGGTACAGCTCTTGAACTGGCTGGCACTGGTAATGCTGCATCAGGAAGCTTACAAGCTGCTATTGAACTTGCCATTCAGCTTGCTAACCAGTCAAACACCAGTACAGCAGGTAATATTCAGGCATTATGAAACATATTGCACGTAAACGTTTTGGTCAGAACTTTTTAATCGACACATCGATTATTGATCGAATCATTACAGGAATTAATCCACAAAAGAACGAAAACCTGGTTGAAATCGGCCCAGGGCTTGGTGCACTGACATGCCCGTTATTATCCATAGCCGGCAAGCTGGATGTTATTGAACTGGATCGTGACATCATACCTAAATTAAATCGTAACTGCGGCGATCGTGGCGAATTAATTATTCATAACCAGGATGTTCTTAGTTTTGATTTTTCTTCATTAGCGACTGACCATAAAAAACTTAGAATTATTGGCAACCTGCCCTATAACATTTCCACACCCATTATTTTTCACCTGGTTAAATTCGGTCACATCATTCAGGATATGCATTTCATGCTACAGAAAGAAGTCGTCAATCGCCTGGCTGCCCAGCCGGGGACATCAAGCTATGGCCGACTATCTGTAATGACCCAATATCACTTTCGAGTAGCTCCACTATTCCTTGTACCGCCAGAATCTTTCGACCCACAACCAAAGGTTGACTCCTCTATTGTTATGCTAAAACCTCACCAACATCCTCCGGTCAGCGTAACAGATGAAGCCGCCTTTTCTGCACTGGTCAAACAGGCCTTTGCCATGAAACGGAAAACCCTTCGAAACACGTTAAAAAGTCTCTGTACTGTGCAACAACTGGAAACCACCGGTATTAACCCATCACAAAGAGCGGAGGAAATCACAATTAAGCAATTTGCTGATCTTAGCAATTTACTCTCGACCAGCTAATATCAGCATAATTTTCCCGCTTATTCATTAACTATTTCTGTTACACTCAATATCCTGTTTTCTACAGAGTTATCGGATACACACATTCAGGTGAGCAATTCTTTATGAGCATGAATGAATATAAAATTGGCGTTGAAGTCATACCCAACTATATTGAAAACCAGTCTAACCCCGACAAGGGACATTATGTTTTTTCTTATACTGTAACCATTGTCAACCAGGGTTCTATCGCTGCAAAACTACTCACTCGTCACTGGATCATAAAAGATGCGCATGGCGACATACAGGAAGTAAGGGGAGACGGTGTCGTTGGCGAACAACCCTACCTTAAACCAGGTGAAGGCTTTCAATATACCAGCGGCACATTGATGAAAACACCAAGCGGCTCAATGATGGGTAGTTACCAGATGATTGCAGATGATGGATTTAAATTTGATGCGACTATTCCTGAGTTCTACCTGGTCATCCCGGGTATTTTGCATTAACTGACTAATAATAAAATTTTAGCTGATACTGTCTATTTTTTATCAGCATAAAACCATAAGAGAAATGTCATGGCCATTTATGCAATTGGTGACGTACAGGGCTGCTATCAACAACTTGAGCAATTACTTGATGCACTTCAGTTTTCACCTGAGCATGACAAGCTCTGGTTTGCAGGCGATATTGTTAATCGAGGCCCACAATCACTTGAAACCCTGCGCCTGATAAAATCACTTGGCGACAGGGCCATTACTGTTTTAGGCAATCATGACCTGCACCTGCTCGCCGTAGCCAATGGCAGGGGAAAACAGGGGAAAAAGGACACTATTAAAAACATTCTTAAAGCACCGGATAAAATTGAATTATTAGACTGGCTACTACATCAACCACTGATGCATTATGATAAAAAGTTAAAT
>JAOUQA010000523.1 GCA_029879605.1 Gammaproteobacteria bacterium | reverse complement strand
GGAATGCAGCAAATACAGAAAAGGTATCTGCTTCCCAGTCATTACCAGCCCTTGTTTCACCATCAATCAGGGTTCGGGTCAATTCAACCTCAGTTGCTAAATAGCGATTATTCTGATAGCCAATATCAAAACCACCATTAATAGCATTATCAGCAATACCAACACCCGCATCCATAAAACCACCTTTAATCGCAAAATACCAGGGCGACCCTTTGCTTAAAACAGGATCAGATACAACAAACAGCGCAGCCAGGATAACGATATTAATCTTTTTCATAATCACTCAACATTAATAAAAAAAGCATACTAAAACAGTCTTTCAGAAGGTACTGTGAATGGTTTCAAAGTTCGTGAATTATAATACAGACAGATAAATACATTAAGATTAATTTACCAGGATCAGCACCAAGCACTATTAGATACTAATTATAATAATTTCTATTCTTGATAACTACTCAGGAAGATATCATACCCGGAAAATGGTAATGCACATGAAGTGACTCAGACTTAATCAGATCGAGTGGCAATGGCGTATCAAGCTTCACGCTAACATAACCCTGATCAACACGAATCACCTGCCCGCTCAACTCATACTCTTTACCACTTGGAAACGTAATAACTGCGAGTATTTCATCCTCAATCAAAAAAGACAGGTCATCATCTACTTTAAATTTCAGGCCATACTGAGAAATATCTTCAATTTCATAATCACAAACATCGACAACCAGTAAAGGTCGATAAACTTCCGGGTAATTCAACCTGTAATGCTGACGCTGTTTTACATCACTCATCTCATGAACCTGAATAACAAATAAAGATAACAACCATAACTACATTAGTATTTTTTATATCTGCCAGAACTCAATCACCAGGGCAATCCAATGAGCCATTTAATTTATAATCAATACATAAACTAATTATCATCGCAATTTTTTATTTTGCAATAATACAAATGGGTACAGAAAACCAAATATAATTACAAAATAAATACTATTAATTGTAAGACAATCCAATTAATAGACTACTAATTATAAAAATTTAAAAGATATATCATAACGTTAGCACAACACCTATCAAGATCTACCAGAAAAACTATTAAATCAATAACCACAACTTTACGATCTTTTGTGATTTTACAAATACAAAATATTACAATTCGGAAACAACATGATAAGTTAGCAGAATCAATCTATCAGCTTTCTCCCAGTCACTTTATGCAAATGATAACAATATTAATAATATAAGCAGTCAACGCTATTCATCTTTAACAACACACAGCAAGCAACTACCAGTCATAGTTGTTGTTATGGCTATTTTCCCGGTCTAACCAGGCTCCCTGAAAAATTAATCATGACTCAGTGCACTGATTAAAAACATCAACCTGGATAACTCAATAAGTCATTGATATTACAATCATTAATATAGACTACCATCTAACTGCCGATGACATTTAAGTCTCCCCCCACTCAGGTACGAATACAATAATCTGTTTGCTGACTGTTGCTTTTTGCAGTCAGGTAATTTTTCACATTTTAGTTAAGTAATTAATCACTGAATTTCACCCATTTACGGGATATTATGATTTTTAATGTGGACATATAATTGAATCCGGCTTTAAGCAGACTTGCCCTGCACCTAAATGTTTATCGTACTCAAAAGGACTTTTTGAAATGAAAATAAAATTGCTTGTAATGATCATTTCTATGCTGTTTTTTATTACACCCGTTTCTGCTGCAACATTATCAGTTAATGACACATTTAAAATACCCGAATCTGGTTCGGTATCAGTTTTTAAACTGTCAAATTCAGCCCAGTTAATGACTCTGAATTTAACAGCAGAAACTTCAACAACAATGACCAGTGTACCGGTACCTGCAGCAGCATGGTTATTTATATCAGGTATTGCAGGTTTGATTGGCATAGCCCGTCGCAGAAGACCACGCCAGTCGAGTGAAGCTTAAATCAATTTTTCAGTGTGTTTGTTCCTTATCATAGCGTGGAAGGAATATTGGCCACCTCATTGAGGTGGCTTTTTTTGCCAAAAATCCTTAGATACACCCCATCAGACATATCAATATTCCGACCATTAGCG
>JAOUQA010000522.1 GCA_029879605.1 Gammaproteobacteria bacterium | reverse complement strand
CTAATGGACTGTCGGAGGAATTAAACTAAAGGCATCCGGGTGGCTTAAATTCATGAAATGGCCGGATTTTTCTGGATGTATCCAGCCCCTGGTAATAATGGTTTTACCCTTTAATTCATTCAGCTTCTCTAGCTTGAAATATTTCAGGTTGTGTTGCTTGATTCGTATGGCCAGGCTGCCTTCCAGCTTAATCCAGAAACTGTTATCGCTTTTATGTGTGCTGACTACAAGCCCGGTAATACGGCGAAAGCCGCGGTGGTTCCTGGTTAATGCAGTTGTGGCGATGGGCTGGTAGTCAGCCAGTGACCAGATGCCCTTTTTTTGCTGGATGGCAGTATTTTCCAGGGCTCTGTAGCAACTGGATAGCCTGTCATTGGGGGGCGTGGTGAAGGCCGTGGCCAGTCCTTCCCTGATCAGTAGTGCCTGGATATTGTTGCCATCCGGCAGGTAAAGATGAGCCAGGGTACGCTTGTATTTGTCTTTCCGCTCAATGCCGTAGACCAGTTGAATATTGTTTTTAGCCGACTGGATCAGCTGTTTAAGGAAATCACGGGCTTCCAGCGCAAAGGCCTGGGCGGGTTTGCCGTCACGTGCCAGTTCAGGGGTATTGATACCGATAAGGCGTATTTTACGGCCATCGGTGAGTTTAAGGGTGTCACCATCATGTACTGATTTGACCCTGGCGGTCTCATCGAACTGGCTGGTTGGGCAATCGAGAGCCAGTACCCAGCCGGGATAAAAAAAGGCGCCCACCAGGAGCGCCTTTTCGAAATATCGCAAAGTACTGATTAGCAAGTTTATTTCTTGTTACCAAAGCGTTTGCGGAATTTTTCAACCTGGCCACCGGAGTCAACAATCTTCTGTTTTCCCGTGTAAAAAGGGTGACACTGAGAGCAAACTTCGATCTGTAGAGCGTCTTTTGTATAGGTTGAACGAGTAGCAAAGCTATTGCCGCAGCTGCAAGTTACGTTAATTTCGTTGTATTGTGGGTGTATCTCTGGCCTCATGTCGAGTCCTCTAAACCTGTTCTGCCCGTAAAGAGCCGCGTATATTACTCTTTCATACAGCCCCGGGCAAGGGGCTGGGGTAAAATTCTGTTAATCGGTGGTAATCCGTGGTGGAAAGCCATATATTCAAGCCTGATTATTCAGGTTAATGAAGGAACATAAATGAGGAAAAAGCTGGTAGTAAAGGTGGTTTTCAAGTTCGGTATGATTCTCGGCATTTTTCTTGGTATGACCTATTACTTTTACGGAGCTGGTAATCTATCAGGATTTTTCAGTGGTTTGGATTTTGAAAAAGAAGAGGCTGGGAAATCTGTTTTGCCGGATACAATTCAGAGTGTTGTTACGGATCAGGAAGTTACGGTCTATCAGTGGGTTGATGAAAATGGCATAAAGCAGTTTGGTAGTCTGCCACCTGAGGGCATTGGGGCTGAGGCCATGCATCTCAAGCCTGATCAGAATGTTGTGCCGTCCGTCAAAGTGACTGAATCAAAAGAGGATGAGGAGGAAACAGGTCGGGATGAGCCGATTTTGAAGAATCCTTACAATCCAGACACTGTGAAACAGCTAATCAATGATGCAAAAAATGTTAAAGAGTTGCTTGATCAACGCTATCAGAAATAACGGCCCTGCTTAATCAGTGCCAGGTTTGTTGAACATATTGACCAGGTCATTTAAAAAACGATAACCCAGTTCAGTTGGTTTAAGTTGATTGCCTGTTTTAATTAGTAGGCCTTTGTTGATGGCCTGTTGGCAGGTATCGCTGATGAGTGTTTTTGAAAGACCTGTGTGGGTTTCGAATATTTCAGTATCAAAGCCGTGTTTCAGGCGCAAAGCATTGAGCATAAATTCAAAAATTGCATCTTCATCTTTTAGTATTTGTGTGCCGGATGTTCTGGCTTCTGCACTGGCATTCATGTAGGCCTCCGGTGCCCGTAATTGCCAGTAGCGCTGAATTTCATGATTATCACTGCGAGAGATTTTGCCATGAGCGCCAGCGCCAAGCGCAAGGTAATCACCAAATTGCCAGTAATTTAAATTATGCTGACACATCTGTTTGTCACGAGCATAGGCAGAAATTTCATATTGCTG
>JAOUQA010000521.1 GCA_029879605.1 Gammaproteobacteria bacterium | reverse complement strand
GGCCACATCCTGGTCGACTCTATACCGGGGCAGGGCGCAAGTTTTCGTTTGTTATTTCCAATCGTTGATGTCAATGAAAATATAAATGATGCGGAAATTATTCGGCCCGTAAGTGATGATTCAAAAGTTGTCAGTGCTAAACATATTCTGGTCGTCGATGATGATATCTTGTTAGCAGAGTTTGAGAAAGAGATATTGCTTGATCAGGGTTACCAGGTGACGATGAAAACTGACAGCCAGGAAGCGCTTGAGCTATTTAAAAATAATCCTCAACAGTTTGATCTAGTGTTGACGGATCAGACGATGCCGGGAATTACAGGGGTAGAATTAGCGCAGGAGATCATGAAGATAAAACCGGAAACACCGGTTATTTTATGTACAGGTTATAGTGAATATATGGATGAAGAGCGTGCTGTAAAAATGGGTATCTATGCCTATTTAAACAAGCCTGTTAATGTTCATGAGTTGCTGGAAACAATTAACAGGATTCCGAAGTAGTTTTTTAATGTTATTTATTGTTTTCCAGGCCGTTAATGATCGCATCCTGTAACAGGAATTCTGCCTCGCCACTATAGAAATGATTAGCGCCTTTTATGACCTCAACATGGACATTATTTTCCACTAATTTTTTTGCCCAGTTGTCTGGTACATAAGGGTCGTTATCGCCGGTAATAACAAGAGTTTTAATGCCAATGGTTTGAAGACTTTTTAAAAGTCTGCCTTCTGTCCAGTTGCTATAAGACAGGAAATTTTCAGCAGTAGTCATATAGTTATTGTCACAGAAACCAAGGGAATATTTACTGAGTTTATCTGTTGATGTTTTAGTTGTCTTTGTAGCATCCAGTATGTCGTCTACAGTTTGTACCTGTTTATAGGGGTTCCATATCGTTCCAGGGCTGACAGCGATAAGCGCATTGATGGCAGGTTCAGTATTGTTTTGAACAAAACTGATAAGCTGTAAATTTCCTGAGCTATGCCCGATGAGGACAATGGATTGATGTCCCTGTTTTTTTAGCCATTGAATCCATCGTTTAATCTCAAGATTGCCGTCTTCAATATTATGGGTATGTACGGAATCACAGGCTTTGCTCTGGCGGCGAAGATCGGTATTTAATGATAATGTGGGTGCAAGAACAGGGTAGTCACTATCGACCAGCGCATTGATTATAAACTGTATGGTACTGAACTCGTGGGTTTGTAAAAAACCGTGTAGTACCAGTACGGCTGCCTTATCGGTATCATTTGCATGGTAGCTGGCAATGCCGGTTAATTTATTTGGCATTTCCAGCCGGATCTCTTTTGCTGTGATAGGGCTGGCTGATAATAATAAAATGATAAATAATATGCCGCGAATGGCATTACTATAGTGTTGTGGTTTCATAGAAATTTTTCCTTAATACTCTGTGACACATCCCACTTTAATCATATTATTACAATGGTATACCCAATAACTGTGGATATAAACCATAATTTTTAATTGCAGTATCAATATTTATTACTTACGTCTTTATTATTCCTGCTCGCCAGTCATCTACAAATTCCCGGATAGATTCGATAAAGTCCTCGTCACTTTCTTTAGTATCGGTGGTGCAGTGGATGATAATGCTTTTACCATCGCTTTGTTCTTTACTTGTGATTGTCCAGGCCATTGCATTTGGGCATCCGGGTAGCGAGAAGCGGACGCCATGTTTGAGTATCTCTCGATTAATTTCGTGCTCTCCCCATATACAGTAGATAACGCCACTATCTGTTTGATCAGCAATGATGGCGCTGATCGACTGACATAATTGAGGCAGTCGTTCTATCGTTAATAGCTGTTGTAGATCATCTTTATCCAGACGGGTGTTTTTTATCTCTTCGAAGAATTCCACTTTCTCACCTGCTCTTATTTGATGGGACTATTAGCTGAAGTGATTGCAAGAGACATGCCAGTAACCCTTGTTTGTTTTTAGTATTTGATTGTTGAATGCGCAGGCCGTTATAAACGTTTTATAGGGTTATCTGGAGAGGTGATTAACGTTTTATATTGATCTGCGTACTGACTGCTTATGAAGTTATATTAACGGTATGAATAATATGTCAGTATTAAATCATAAAC
>JAOUQA010000069.1 GCA_029879605.1 Gammaproteobacteria bacterium | reverse complement strand
CATTGCCTGTGTCAGAAATATTGATTCGGCATAAATTGTTATTATCAATATCACAGTTAATCGTTATAGTTCCATTTTCTTTGTTATATTTTATTGCGTTACTTAGTAGGTTGATTATTGCCTGTTTTAATCGGGTTCTATCGGCTTTTATGTAAATATTGGTATTTGTGAGTTCTCCTGTGCTAACTGGTTCATTATTTATCATAGTCTTGATCTTGATTTTGTTTTTTTCAGCAAGACCTGTAATTATCATCAGGCATTCAGTTAATATGTCATTTAATGATAATTCCTCGAGGGAAAGTGTGATTTTGTCAGTTTCGATTTTTGATAGATCCAGAATGTCATTAATAAGCTCAAGCAAGTGCTGACCGGCATGTTGAATTTCAGTGATATTTTCGATCTGTTGCTGGTCAAAGTTGTGAGTTGATAGTTGTAATATCTGGCTAAACCCAATGATGGCGTTTAGCGGAGTACGTAATTCATGACTCATATTGGAAAGAAATATTGATTTGGCTTTATTGGCTTTTTCGGCTTCTTCTTTTGCTTCGATAAGTTTGTGCCTGGCCTGTGTATGCTCAATAGCTATAGCAGCAAATTGTGCCAGTTCTTCAACCAGTGTTAGTTCATGTTTACGAGGCGTTCTTGGCTCTTTGTAATACATGGCAAAGGTGCCTAGTACTTTGTTATCTGATGAAATAATTGGTTCTGACCAGCAGGCATGCAGTCCGGCTTTGTTGGTGAGTTCTAATACGGGTTTGCCATATGGGTGTGTATTGATATTATCAATAATAACTGTTTGCCGGGTAAATGCAGCAGTACCACAGGCGCCCATGCCTAAACCAGTTTTTAGCCCACTGAGTTTCCGGGTGAAAGATTCAGGTAAATGTGGTCCAGCTATATGATTCAGGCAGTTATTCGAATGATCCAGTAATAATACTGATCCGTACATTCCGGATTGAATATCTTCGGCATATAGAATCAGTGTTGTAAGAATTTCTTCGAGTGGTTTATCCAGTAAGACTTCCTCGAGAATTTTACTGCGACCAGTTTCTAACTGTTCAGAATGTTTGCGTATTGTAATATCCTGAATGATTCCCTGGATAAAAACAGGCTGATCATTATCATCAAAATCTGTTTTTGCATCTTCATGCACCCATCGTACTGTATTATCGGGCATGACTATACGGTAGTCGATATTATGATTACCGGTTTGTAAAAGCGTTGTTTGCCTGGATTTTATTACCCGTTGCTGATCATCCGGATGGATGCATTTCTGTAGCTGTTGATGACTGAGTATGTCTTTATCCAGTCGTAACCCAAAAATTTTATAAATCTCGTTTGAGCAGTAAAAGTGGTCGGTTAACAGATCATGATCCCAGCTACCCAGTTGAGCACTTTTCTGTGCCCTGGTCAGTCGTTGCTGATTATCGAGCAATTCCTTTTGCGAGATTATGCGATCAGTTATATCACGCATTACTCCCAGTATTTGCAAAACAGTGCCTTCAGAATTTCTAATAACATTGCCTTTCTGGTGTAACCAGCGAGTCTGGTTATCATGAGTAATTATTCGGTGTTCAATGTTGCATTCTATGCCCTGTTCTAAACAGTGATTTAGCGAGGCCAGGACGCGAGGTTTATCTTCCGGGTGTACTGTGCTGAGAAAGTTTTCCATACTGGTTTCCAGGATTTCTGCATCCATGCCCAGTAATTGACTGACGGGCTGTGAAACATAGACATTATTACTTTGCACGTTCCAGTCCCAGCTACCAATATTGGCAAAAGCCTGGCTGCGTCTGAGCCTGTTTTCATTAATGGCAAGTTCTGAGATATCGGTTCTTGCTGATATGTATCCACAGGGTTTATTGCGTTCATCAAGGATCGGTTTTATGGTGGCTTCAACCCAGTAATAACTATTATTTTTGGTTTTGTTGCAGATGATTCCCCGCCAGGTTTTGCCCTGGCTAATCTGTTGCCACATATCATGATAAAAGTTGACGGGGTGATGGTCTGATTTTAGTAGTCGATGATTCTTGCCTAGTAGTTCCTGTTCGCTATAACCACTAATTTCACAGAATTTATTATTTACAAAAGTAATGCGTCCGGCGACATCGGTAATGCTGATAATGCTGTGATCATCTAGCAAACAAGTTAATTCTCTGGCCAGAGAAGGGGTTTTATCTAGCAGGTGCATTAGATAATCATTGTTTGCTGTTTCAATCGTCATGGTTTAACCATCTGACTGATTTATCTGTAATTATTAAAGTATAGGTTAATTCACTGCATAATGTAGGGTTATAAAGCCCTTTGTAATGGCTAGGAGCTATAATTATTTTGTCTTAGCAGTATCTGACTTGATACAGCTCATAAACTCTTTATAGAGCTTAGAATTCAGCCAGGAAATCTGATAACGTATTGTATAACTTATTTAGAATATTATTGTTAAGCGATCTTATTGTGTGTAAGCGTAACTTCAGTTTTAATTCAGTGTGTCTCGGTTTTTTCCTGGTGTCAGCTTGCTTTGTTGTTAATGCCAGAGAAGTAACTGCCTTTGATGTCACCAATGTCAGCATTGATGTACGTATCTTTAAAGCAACTGGGAATAGATTATTACTCGGATTTGCCTGTGATGAGGGCAGGAGTCATGCTGAAGAGCAGACTGCGGCTGCATTGGCAGCAGGTGGTGTCGAGGTCTGGATGCCTGATATGTTGTCCGCTTATATGTTGCCCAATTTACCAAGCAGTCGTCATGAGATTCCAACGGATGCGTTGCTGGGTTTAATTGAAAAAGCGCTGGCGACGGGTAAAGAAGTTTATCTTATTGCCAGTGGTAAGGATACAGAACTGGTGTTACGGGTGGCGAGTGTATGGGAAGATAGTCATGAGAAGCCCTTGTCAGGTGCTATTCTGCTTTTCCCGCGATTATTTAAAGCAGAGCCGGTACCGGGAGTTATTCCTGAGTATGTTGATGTGGTAGGCAAAACAAAATTACCTTTAATTTTACTTGAAGGTGAACGAACTCCCAATCGCTGGGGTGTTAAAAGTTTATCCAGTCAACTGGAAATTGGCGGTAGTCAGGTTGTTTCACAACTGATTCCTTCTGTTCGAGGTTATTTTTTTAAACGACCGGATGCGAATCGTTCAGAAGAAATGGCGACCGCAAAATTGCCTGACTTAATTATGGAAAGCTTGCTTAAGCTGGAGCATATGCATGTTAAAAACTAGATTATTTATTCTTTTAATGATGCTGTTAAGTTGTATGCAGGTATCAGCAACCAATCTAAAAATATTTAAAGGTGATGATCAAGTGCCTGCTTTACAATTGCAGGATCTGCAGGGCAAGGTGCATAATTTAAATGACTACAAAGGACAGGTTGTGCTTTTACAGTTCTGGGCTACGTATTGTCCACCCTGTCGTAAAGAAATGCCTTCGATGAATAATTTACAAAAGAAAATGGCGGATGTGCCATTTAAAATTCTTGCTGTCGATATGGGCGAATCCCGGGCAGAAGTTGATGAATTTATCAGCCAGGTAAAACCGGAATTTACTATTTTGATGGATCCGGAGGGAGAGTCGATTGCAGCCTGGAAAGTATATGCAGCACCTTCAAATTTCATAATTGATACACAGGGAAAGATACGATATACCCTGTATGGTGGTGTGGAATGGGATTCCCCTGAGATGGTCAAACAGTTAAAGGCGCTGGTCGTTACACAATAGAACCAGTAATACGCCCTAGTTTATATCACCCTGAGTTGTTAGAATGTGCCTCACGAGCAGAAGCAGATTTGTGATACATCGCTTTTATCAGCTTATCTGTTAGTTGTACAGTTCCAGGCGCTCATAATAGCCTTCCATGGCGCAGTTATAATGTGATGATATGAAAATTAAAGTTAGCGATTTAATTGTAAAGTATTTAGAGCGCCTAGGTGTTGAATATATATTTGGTATGCCGGGTGCACATATTTTACCCGTGTATGACAGTCTCTATGATTCCAGTGTCAGGAGTATCCTGGCCAAGCATGAACAGGGTGCTTCTTTTATGGCTGGAGGCTATGCCCGGGCATCGGGAAAAATAGGTGCCTGTATAACAACTGCTGGACCGGGTGCTACCAACCTTGTGACTGGTATTGCTAATGCATATGCAGACAAACAGCCGATTTTAATAATCACCGGTGAAACGTCAACGCATATTTTTGGTAAAGGTGGTTTGCAGGAGAGTTCAGGTGAGGGCGGTGCGATTGACCAGGGGTCTTTATTTAAAGGTATAACCAAATATAATAAAATCGTTGAGCGTACAGACTACCTGGCAAATGTTTTAAATCGAACCAGTAAAGAATTATTTTCAGATAGTCCAGGACCTGTGCTACTTAGTTTTCCATTTAATGTTCAGAAAGAAATGGTCGATGACAGTATTCTGGATGATATTAAAACTGAAAAAACTTCCTTTTCTATTAATAAGGATTCAGCAACTATAATTGCGCTGGCAGATTTGATTGATGCTGCAGAGAATCCCGTTATTATCGCCGGTTATGGCTGTATCAAATCAGATGCGCAGTCAGTTGTTGCAGACCTGGCCGAGTTGATTAATATTCCTGTCACAACCAGTCTGAAAGGTAAGGGTGTGATTAGTGAGCGTTCTACCTTATCGCTTGGTAGCCTGGGCGTGACATCGTATAGTCATGCATATAATTATATTGTAGAGAAAGCGGATCTTGTCATTTTTCTCGGTGCTGGTTTTAACGAGAGAACCAGTTATTTATGGGATAGTAAGCTGCTTGAGGGTAAGAAAATTGCCCAGGTAGATAATAACTATGAGCAACTGGATAAGGTATTTAAGGCGGATCTCGCGATTAATGGCGATATACGCGTTGTTTTAAGTTCGGTATTACAAAATCTTGAAGCAAGAAATTCCAGCAAAAAACAGATCAAGCTGGAACAGCAGATTGATAATCTTAAAAATAAATTTTCACAGAATGATAGTAATGAGTTTAGTTCGCGATTTTCATTAATAGAAAAATTCTTTAATTGTTTTGAAAAACACTTTCCTGATAATGTCCAGGTATTTGATGACAACATAATATTCGCTCAGAATTTTTTTAATGTATCATCAGGAAATCGTTATTATCCAAACTCCGGCGTTTCTTCCCTGGGCCATGCGATACCGGCAGCAATAGGGGCTCGTTTTGCCGTTGATAAACCAAGCTTTGCAATATTGGGTGATGGTGGGTTTCAGATGTGTTGTATGGAAATAATGACAGCTGTTAATTACCGGCTACCATTAACTATTGTTATGTTTAATAATTCAACTATGGGGCTGATTCGTAAAAATCAGTTTCAGCAATATGATAAGCGATTTATTAATTGCGACTTTGAAAATCCAGATTATGAGATCCTGGCAAAATCATTTGGCATTAATTATAAATGCGTAAAAGACGAAGCTTCTCTGGATGATCTATTTTTGAGTATTGATTGTAATAATTCTATAAACCTTATCGAGATAATGATTGATAAGGATGTATTTCCTGGTTATTCATCCAGGCGATAATATTGTAAACCATGACGGCTTCCAGTACACCGATACTTAAGCAATGTCTTGAGCTTTATGCCAGTGAGCCTGGACTCGATTATGCTAATGCTGACTCCCGGTCACTATACCTGAAGTTAATTTCGATTATTGAGGCTGCTTTACATAATGAAAATTATAATCAGCCTTTGCTTGATCTGTACCAGGCGTTGTTTCGGGAGTATGAGCAACAAATTGTCAATCATGATCAACAGCATAATATTGTAATTGTTATACCGGTTGCAGATCGTCCTCAGCATTTGCATGAGTGTTTAAGTAGTTTGTTGGGTTTATGTCAGGCGTTTAATTATGGCGGTGCTGTTAATAGTCGCTTTAATAAAATACATGTCCTGATTGCTGATGATAGCCGTGCTGATGAAAATATTGACAGGCATAAGCAGATTGCCCGTGAGATTAGTAACCAGGGAATTGATTGTGACTATTTTGGCCCGACTGAGCAGTTGCAAATGCTGGATTCTATGTCTATGGATGATCAGCAATTATTGAAATCATTAATTGGCGAGATTGATCAGGCTAATTTTTCTCATAAGGGTGCATCGATTACCCGTAACCTGTGTTATCTCCGCTTAAAGCAGTTATATCCTAATGATCATAGACGTCTGTTCTTTTTTGTTGATAGTGATCAGGAGTTCAGGGTTGCAGTAAAAGCCGGTGATGTTACTAGTAATGTTTTCGCTATTAATTATTTCCATTACCTGGATGCTGTTTTTTCTCAGACTGACACAAAGGTTCTTACTGGTAAGGTAGTCGGTGATCCACCGGTATCGCCTGCAGTTATGATTAGTCGCTTTCTTGATGATGTCATTCATTTTCTGCAAACAATCTCGGGGTTAGTGCCAACAGAGCCTTGCCAGTTTCATGGCATGTCGCAATCGATGAATGATGATGCGTCATATCATGATATGGCCGACCTGTTTGGGTTTAAGCCCGTGCAGGCAGCTCACGATTATAATTGTAGTTTAACAGGTGAGCATGCTAATAAAGACTGCCTGGTAAAATTCAGTCATGATGTTAATAATTTTTTTGATGGTGAACATACAACCCGTAAGACCTGTTATCAGTACCAGGATGTATTTTCCAGTATTAAGGACGCCAGAACGGTGTATACAGGTAATTATGTATTGAGCCTGGATGCGCTGGATTATTTTATTCCTTTCGCCAGCCTTAAACTGCGTATGGCAGGGCCAGTGCTTGGTCGTATTCTGAAATCTGAGCTGGCAGGTGATTTTGTTTCGGCCAACCTGCCGATGTTGCATAACCGAACAGTTGATAAACTTGGTCAGTCAGAATTCAGGGCCGGGGTGTGTCATAATGCAATACAGGTCGATCTACAGGATGAGTTTGAGCGACAGTATTTTGGTGATGTGATGTTGTTTGCTATTGAAAAACTTACGGAGTCCGGTTTTCCTGGTGAGTCAGTATCAAATGATATTATCAGTAATGTAGTTGCCCAGGTAGAAAATGAGATCCATCAGAAATATCTTGATCGTCAGATAGAACTGGAGGCTAAACTGGTCCTGTTAAAACAGGTGTCTATGGATGTGCAGCAATGGTGGTGTTCTCATTCAGAAAATAATGATTGCCTGTCCGCACTTGAAGAATTTATCCGTAATGTAGAAAATAATTTCCTGTCAGGAGCCAGGATGCATCATGTAATTATGTCCGCTGAATACAGAAAGCAGACTTGTGTGAAGTTAATCTCCGCTATTGCTAATTATCCACAGGATCGTCAGCATTGGCAGTCTATACTTGATGGTTTGCCTTAATACTATGAATATTTTTATTTTAAATACGGGTCGTTGTGGTTCGACAACATTTATAAAAGCCTGTGCACATATTACTAATTATTCATCTGCCCATGAATCACGTGTAACCATGACGGGTGATTTACGGCTGGCATATCCTGATAATCATATCGAAGCTGACAATCGATTGTCCTGGTTACTTGGCAGGCTGGACAAGCTATACGGTGATCAGGCTTTTTATGTGCATCTATACCGTGACTTTGAGCAAACGGTTGAAAGTTTCATCAGGCGCAGTGACTACGGTATTATGAAAGCCTATCGAGAGGGTGTGTTACTGGAAGGTGAGTCAGGGCAGACGAGCAGGGATTTTGCCAGTGATTATATTGAAACAGTAACTCAAAACATTAAATTATTTCTTAAAGACAAAACGCATACCATGGATTTTACACTTGAATCTGCCGCTGATGATTTTGTGCGTTTCTGGCAGTTGATTAATGCCAGTGGCGATCTTGAGGTTGCCTTAAATGAATGGAATATTGCCTATAATTCATCGGCCTGAGAAACTGATGTTAGTATCGAGCAACCACGTTCATTATTAATATAATGATGTTGTAGCTGCGGGAACTGTTGCTGCCATGATCGAATAATGAACTGTTCATCATCCCTGGCTGCATCATCAAGAAAAATAGTCGTAGATTCAGAAAAATAGTCAGCCAGTAATGGTAATGCGGGATAACGTGCCTGTGATTGCAGGATACCGGGTGGTCCATCAATGACCAGCATTTCAATGGTTTCAATGTTCAGAGATTCCAATGAATACCATGAATATATTTTGCCATTGATCGTTTGTTCTATTAATGGTGCATCAATCACCGACGCATAATCCTGTAGCTGAAATTCTTCCAGTTGTTGTCGTGTTTTTGCCGCGAACTCAGTTCCATTTTCCAGGCTGATGACTTTGCCATACTGGTTAATCTGGCAGCAGCGTGCCAGTATGAGAGTTGACAGGCCGCTGCTGCATTCAAGGATGGAACCAGGTTTGTGTTCTAAACAATGATCAGCAATTAGCATCAGAAAATCAGCTGCTGCAGACCAGTCAGGTGTGAAAGGAAGATCCTGGTTGAATCCTAATTGATCACGTAATGAATGGTAGGTTTTCAC
>JAOUQA010000518.1 GCA_029879605.1 Gammaproteobacteria bacterium | reverse complement strand
CTTAAAGAGGAGTTGCTGCAGGCCGGCGCAGAATTACGTATCCCCATTCCTGCTATGATTGATATTCTGGAACAAAATAGTCGTATACGACGAATGCCACGCCAAATGGTTAAGGCCATGCGCTATCTCAGTGAACTTTTAATGGTCGCTGAAGTAAAATTGCAAGAACCAGAATTATTGCAGGATGAAACTGTAACGGATAGCAGAAAGGATGTGGAAATTGTAGAGCAAAATTAACATATAAATGATGTGCATCGGATAATAGTAATCTTATATATTTGTATATGATCGTTTTCTGTCTGCATCTTTTAGTCATTAAATGGGAATCTAGCTATGGTAGATAGTGAACACGAGAATTTTGACCCTATAGAGATTAGTGAACAGCAATTTGATCAAGCTGTTTGTTATATCAAGGAAATTAAAAAAGGCCTGGTTGATTTTCTAAAGAAGCCAAAAGCTGTCCATATCGTTAATTTTCCGATTGAAATGGATGACGGGAGCGTCGAGTCAATTCAAGGATACCGTGTAATTCACAATAGAGTATTTGGGCCAGGTAAAGGAGGTATTCGCTATCATCCTGATGTCACTATGGAGGAGGTCGTGGCTCTTGCAAAACTGATGACCTGGAAGTGCGCATTAGTGAACATTCCTTTTGGTGGTGCAAAGGGTGGGGTCGTCTGCAATACAAAAGAACTAAGTGAAAGTGAGTTGCGTCGCATTACACGTCGCTTTACCTCTGAGCTTGGTGACAATATCGGTCCATATACAGATATACCAGCGCCTGATTTATATACAAATGAACAAACTATGGCGTGGATATTTGATACTTATGATGTTCTTCATCCGGGTAAAAATAACCGTTCTGTAGTAACGGGTAAACCAGTTGAAATGGGTGGCTCATATGGACGCTATGAAGCCACAGGAGAAGGTGTTTATCATGTAACAGAACGATTTTTATCTAAGACGCTTATCGCCGGGCTTCACACGGTAGCAGGTGCCAGGGTGGTGATTCAGGGCTTTGGTAATGTCGGTGCAATTACTGCGCAGGCATTTTGTCGCAATGGTGCAAAAATTGTAGCTGTTAGCGATAGTCAAGGCGGTGTCTATCACGAAGATGGACTTAACCTGGAAGAATTAGCCGCGTTTAAAGCTGAAAATGGGACTGTTGTCGGAGTCCCTGAGACAACAACTGTCACCAATGAGGATATTCTGGAGATGGAATGCGATATTTTGATTCCCGCTGCTCTAGGTAATCAGATACATGCAGGAAATGCCAGAAACATCAAAACAAAACTTATTGTTGAAGCAGGAAATAGCCCTGTTACACCAAAAGCAGATGAAATATTATGTGAACGGGGAATATATCTGCTGCCTGATATTATTGTTAATGCTGGCGGTGTTACCGTGAGTTATTTCGAATGGGTACAAAATCAGGTTAATCAACAATGGGATATCGAGGAAGTAAACACAAGATTACAGAAAAAACTATATAAAACACTGGATGCTGTATTTGATCGATGGCAAGGATTTGTAGTCGGAGAGGACAAGCCGTCTGATGATGAAACAATTGAAAAATTAAATGATCAGAAACCATGCTTTCGAAGTATCGCGTTATCGATTGCTATAGAACGAGTCGCTAATGCGACTCTAATTCGAGGTATCTGGCCTTAATTTTTACTGAAGCAAAAGATAGAAAGAATATAACCAAGTGTTCAAAGGTAGTATCCCCTGAACGCCTAAAAGCGGTCAGGGATATTCATAACTAAGCAATGTTCAGCAGGCGCAAGAAAATCGCGACGATAGCCACACAGCGTGGTTATGCATTAAGTCGTTACCGAGCGGATGATCTGATAAAAGTACAGCATTTAGCCAGCTGTCAGATACCAATACCTGCTTTCATCAACTGCCCTGGCGATATTAGATAAGGCAAAGTCTGAGTCGATGAGGTAACTGCCGGGGCAACACACCGATAGTGAGATTTTTTAGAAGTTTAAAAAGTGAATGGGTATCTGGAATGGGGTTTCATAAACCCTGCTATCCCGACAAAATAAAAAGCCACCTCAGAAACGAGGTGGCTTTTTATTTTCTAGAAAAACCGCC
>JAOUQA010000519.1 GCA_029879605.1 Gammaproteobacteria bacterium | reverse complement strand
AAAAAGGATGCCTCTGGTTTCAGAGTTCATGAAAGATAATAACATTACGTTTATGGTGTTGGGAGTTTTAACAATTACGACAGGTACAATGTTGTTGATGTGGATTGGTGAACAGATTACTGAACGGGGAATCGGTAATGGTGTTTCTTTGTTAATCATGGCTGGTATCATAGCGCAACTGCCACCCATGTTGATGAAATTGTTTTCAGGCGATAACGTTCATTTTTTTGAAGCCATTATACTTATGATAATATTCATTTTACTGATTTCACTTTCAATAATACTGACGCAGGGAGTGCGAAAAGTACCTCTACAGTATGGTAAAAAAATGCAGGGCCGTCGGATGGTTCAGGCGCAGAGTCAGAGCATCCCATTCAAACTGAATTCGGCAAATGTAATGCCTATAATATTTGCGTCTTCGCTATTGCTTTTTCCTCAGACAATTATAGGGATGCTGGGTGAACAGTCTCAGTCCTGGATAGGCTGGCAGTATATGATTAATTGGATGGATCCTCTTTCCTCTATTTGGTACAGGCAGATACCCTATTACGTAATATATACCCTTATGATCATATTTTTTACATATTTTTATACAGCCATCTTAATCAATCCACAGGAGTTGGCTGAAAATTTGAAAAAATATGGTGGTTTTATCCCGGGAGTTCGACCCGGTTCACAGACCAGGGAGTATCTGGAAACTACATTGAATAAAATTACTCTGCCGGGGGCTCTGTTTTTAGCCGGATTGGCGTTGGCACCTTATTTGATTATCAATTTTATGGGATTGAGATCTCAACCAGGTATTCAACGTTTGGCTTATACATTTGGTGGGACATCGCTGTTGATTATCGTGGGAGTTGCACTGGATACGCTAAAGCAGATTGAATCTCAGTTGATAATGCGAAATTATGATGGATTTATGAAAAAAAGAAGAATTAAAGGAAGGAACTGATCAGACTTTCTGTTAAGATAGTTATATTATGATTCTAATATTTATGGGTCCGCCTGGTGCAGGTAAGGGAACACAGGCGATTAAGGTTTCTGCCAGATTGGGTATACCACAAATTTCAACGGGTGATATTTTACGTGAGGCAATGAAGAACGGTAGTGAACTGGGAAAAAAGGCACGATCGTTTATCGACTCAGGAGAGTTGGTTCCTGATGAGGTTGTCACAGGGATAATCAGCAATAGAATAAATAATGAAGATGCAGCAGGAGGCTTCCTGCTTGACGGATTTCCCAGAACAGTCGAACAAGCTGATGCCTTAAATGTGATGTTGGATAGTAGCGGATTGAGTATAGATCATGTAATTAATTTAGAGGTGCCCGATGACACCGTGAGAGAGCGCTTGTTAAAACGTGCTGAAATTGAAAATAGATCTGATGACACTAAAGAGGTTATAACGAAGAGGCTTGAAAATTATCATCAACAAACTCAGCCATTGGTTGAGTATTATAAAGCAAAGGAGAAATTACTGGCCATTGATGGGAATGGTTCTCTGGACGAGGTTAATTTAAGAATAAATAGCGCCCTTGGTGTTTAATTTAAATAATTCATTGTCACATACATAAGTTTAGTGACACACCATGCCAGCGGCCAAATCATGGCGTTTTAGAGTATATTTTGCGAATATTGTAGTTAATCGGTGGCAAAAGAAGAGGCAATAGAAGTTGAGGGTCAGGTAATTGAACCTTTACCCAACGCCATGTTCCGGGTAGAACTGGAAAATGGCCACAGGGTTTTGGCTCATATATCAGGAAAAATGCGAATGCATTACATCAGAATTTTGCCAGGAGATAAAGTTGTGGTTGAACTCTCTCCATATGATTTGACCCGGGGCAGAATCATTTACAGGAAAAAATAAATTTGGAATATATCATGAAGGTTAGAGCATCAGTTAAAAAAATGTGTAGCGATTGCCGTGTAATTAAACGCAAGGGTATAGTGCGCGTAATTTGTAAAAATCCACGCCACAAACAGCGCCAGGGCTGATGGAGTAGAATAGGTTATGGCTAGAATTGAAGGAATAGATTTACCGAAAGAAAAGAGGGTTGTAATAGGCCTGACTTATATATTTGGTATAGGAAAAAGTAGTTCTC
>JAOUQA010000520.1 GCA_029879605.1 Gammaproteobacteria bacterium | reverse complement strand
TATCACCAATGAGGATTTGTTAGAAATGGAATGCGATATATTAGTTCCAGCAGCTTTAGAAGGAGTAATAACTAAGAGAAATGCAGATAATATAAAAGCAAAGATAATTACTGAAGCAGCTAATGGACCTGTAAATCCAGAAGCAGATGATATTTTATATCAGAGGGGAGTTTTTGTAATACCCGATATTTTAGCAAATTGTGGGGGAGTTACGGTCTCTTATTTTGAATGGGTTCAGGGTCTTTATGGTTATTTCTGGAACAAAGAAAAAGTAAATTCGAGACTGAAAGAATTAATAGTAAAAGCTTTTAATAAAATATTAAAGTTAAGTCAAAAGGAAAAAGTAGATAATCGTACTGCTGCATATATACAAGCTATATACAAAGTGGCGGCAGCTATGAAAGCTCGAGGAATATGGCCCTAAATTCTGGATGGATTTGTTGTTTACTAAAAAAATCTTATTAATCTGATTAATTTAAAGTAAAGGAGGATAAAATAAGTGGCAAAGGTAGAATTTAGTAATCGTACCAATCTTATAGAACAAGCAGTATATAAGTATAATCTTCAGGATATACTAGAACCTAATCTTTTCCGGGAACTATTTCCATACAAAGAGATACCAAAAGTAACCTTTAACCATAGACATGTACCCATGTTTGTTCCGGATGAAGTTTGGATTACTGATACCACCTTTAGAGATGGACAACAGTCCAGATCTCCCTATAAAGTAAATCAGATAGTAAGGATTTACGATTATTTACATGAACTTGATAATGATTCGGGGCTGATAAGGCAGACAGAATTTTTTATCTATTCCAAAGGAGATAGGAAGGCACTAGAAAAATGTCTAAGTAGAGGCTACAAGTATCCTGAAGTGACAACTTGGATAAGGGCCAAGGAAGAGGATTTTGAATTAGTTAAGAAGATGGAGATAAAAGAGACAGGAATATTAGTTCCTTGTTCTGATTATCACATATTTAAAAAGCTCAATCTTACTCGGAGAAAAGCAGTGGAATTATATATTTCTATTATAGAATTAGCCCTAGAACACAGAATAATTCCAAGATGTCATTTTGAAGATATTACCAGGGCTGATTTTTATGGTTTTGTTGTTCCTTTTGCCAATGAACTTATGAAACTTTCTAGACAAGTGAAAATACCTATTAAAATAAGAGCTTGTGATACTTTAGGTTTGGGTATCTCTTATCCGGGAACAGCATTACCAAGATCTGTTCAAGGTATTATATATGGGCTTAGACATTATTCTGAAGTTCCGCCAGAATGGATTGAGTGGCATGGGCATAATGATTTTTATAAGGCAGTGATCAATTCAACTACCGCTTGGCTTTATGGTGCGTCAGCTGTGAATACTTCTCTTTTGGGGATAGGTGAAAGAACGGGAAATTGTCCTCTGGAGGCAATGGTTATTGAGTATGCTCAACTTAGAGGAACTATAAAGAATATGAAATTGGAAGTTATAACTGAAATATCTAATTATTTCGAAAGGGAGCTTAGATATCAAATACCATCTCGAACTCCTTTTGTAGGGAGATCTTTTAATAGAACCCGAGCAGGAATTCATGCGGATGGGATATTAAAAGATGAAGAAATTTATAATATTTTCGATACAGAAAAGTTACTAAAAAGGCCAGTGTTAGTAGTGGTTGGCGCCCATTCAGGTCTAGCTGGAATTGCTGCTTGGTTGAATAAATATTTTAAACTTAAAGAAGAAAGAAAAATAAATAAAAGAGATCCGAGAGTTTTAAAGCTAAAAGAATGGGTTGATGGAGAATACGCAAAAGGTAGGGTGACTAGTTTTAGTGATGAAGAGTTAGAATCGGTTGTAAAAAAACATATACCAGAATTATTTGTAGAGTTAAAAAATAAAAAGATTTATGTAAATAGTTAATTGGTTAGTTACCTGGTTAGCTAGTTAAAAAATTAATATCAAAAGTATATAGTAAGGAAAGTAAAAGAGAGAAAAAAAAGTACGGGTAGACCTTGTATCTGTTCGTAATGTGTAATATGTTGTAGGGAACGATGCATCGTGCCGACGGGAAAAAGCAGTAATATAGGAAGGGCACAATTCATTGTGCCTCT
>JAOUQA010000516.1 GCA_029879605.1 Gammaproteobacteria bacterium | reverse complement strand
CACATTTATGGGCCATTTCCTCATCGGCATTTTCCCGGGCCTTCAGGTAGCAATCAATTTCCTTATCCAGGTCGCCGGGACCGAGGCAGTAGACAAAAATAACAAAGGCATAGGCCAGGCTGAAGACATTAAAAAATGCATCTGCCAGGATGCTTTGTAGTAGACCTGCAAATAGCATAACCGGTAGTAGCAGGATCACGATTGATGATCTGCCCTGTTCGACCAGGCCAGGCATATGGTTGATCATCCACTGGCTGTATTTTTCAAACCAGTTGAAATTACGCAGTTCCTGTAGTTTCTCGAACAGGCGTTCTAACAAAAGCCCTGCAATAATACAAATAAGAGACATGGTTTTATCTTTTTGTAATTAATTTAAGTCAGTTTAATAATTGTTTTAAGTATTCCCAGTCAAATGCCGGTCCTGGATCCGTTTTTCTTCCCGGTGCAATATCACTGTGCCCGGTAATGGCATTAGCTGGGATACTAGTGTAGCACTCTCGTAAAGCCCTGATCATATCTGCTAATTGCTGATATTGCACGGTTTCGTAAGGAATGTCATCGCTGCCTTCCAGTTCAATGCCAATAGAAAAATCATTACATTGTTCCCTGCCCATGTAACTTGAGACGCCAGCATGCCAGGCACGTTTGTGAAAAGGTACAAACTGGATAAGCTGGCCATCACGTTGAATCAGGGTATGTGACGAAACCCGAAGCTGGTGGATCTGTTCAAAATAGGGATGATCTCCCGGCTTAAGCTGGTTGGTGAATAATTGTTCAATATAAGGTCCACCAAACTCGCCAGGGGGCAGGCTGATATTGTGTATGACAATCAATTCAGGATCTGAATGTTCTGGTCGCTCATCCATGTTGGGAGAAGCTAGCTGGGTGATATTCTCTATCAGGCCTGTTTTTATGTTTATTTTCATAAACTTAGATCCTATCATGTGGGTGGGATCATGCAAGCCTGAATACTAAAAATGTGAATTAACATATAAATAGTTAACATGCGCTATAGGCGTCACCTGCATGTAACTATAGAATACCGGCTTGACGTTTCAGGTGATTAATTTGTTTGATTTAAACCCCCAGCAGCGCGCAGCTGTTAAATACATTGATGGGCCTCTACTGGTCCTGGCTGGAGCCGGAAGTGGTAAAACCGGTGTCATTACTCGCAAAATTGCCTATTTGATACGTGATTGTGAAATTAGTCCCAAGCACATCACTGCCGTAACCTTTACAAATAAAGCTGCCCGTGAAATGAAGCAGCGCGTTAGCCATATTCTTGGTAAGGATGAAGTACGTGGCCTGATTGTTTCTACCTTTCATAACCTGGGATTGCGTATATTAAGTAAAGAGCATAAAAAGCTTGGTTATAAAGCGGGCTTCAGTATTTTTGATACTACGGATACATTGACCCTGTTAAAAGGCTTATATAAACAGAACAATGCCAGCAACCTGGATGATGCAGAAGAATTGCGCTGGCGAATTTCAAAATGGAAAAATGATTTTATTATGCCTGAGCAGGCATTACTGGAAGCCGAGCATGATATTGATGCCCGTTTTGCCAGGCTCTATGCACATTATCAACGGCAGTTGAAAGCCTATAATGCTTTTGATTTTGACGATTTGATATTGCAACCGGTGTTACTGTTTCAACAGCACAGGGATGCGCTGGAAAGCTGGCAGAAACGTATGCATTATTTGCTGGTCGATGAATACCAGGATACCAATGCCAGTCAGTATCAACTGGTTAAACTGTTGCTGGGAACACATGCACGACTGACAGCGGTGGGTGATGATGATCAGTCAGTTTATTCATGGCGAGGTGCGCGTCCGGAAAACCTGGAAATGTTAAGCCAGGATTATCACCGTCTTAAAGTAATTAAGCTGGAACAGAATTATCGATCCAGTAGTCGAATTTTAAAATGTGCCAATCATTTGATCAGTCATAATCCCCATGTTTTTGAGAAAAAACTCTGGAGTGAGCTGGGGCAGGGTGAGCCTGTGCGTATTATAGAGTGTAGTAGCGCAGAGGCAGAAGCTGAGCGCGTTGTTGTTGAAATTAATACGCATAAATTTCAGAACCGAACTAAAAATAGTG
>JAOUQA010000517.1 GCA_029879605.1 Gammaproteobacteria bacterium | reverse complement strand
ACTTTCCAGTATCACTGAAAAAGAGTTGAATGACATTTTTAACAAATGGACGGAGTTTTATGTTGTTCAACATACTAACTGGAAACTTATACTTCAAATAACGGGCTTTTTGTTTTTCGTGATTATGTTTCTTATCTGGAATAATCAAAGATTAAATCAAAAGGTGGAAGCCAGAACGAAAGAACTAACAGATAAAAATATTGAACTTAGCAATGCAGTCAATGAAATAAAAATCTTACGTGGAATTATCCCAATTTGCTCATATTGCCATAGTGTACGAGA
This sequence comes from Gammaproteobacteria bacterium, assembly GCA_029879605.1. GTDB lineage: Bacteria > Pseudomonadota > Gammaproteobacteria > SZUA-229 > SZUA-229 > JAPHQX01. Next base: position 1,819 of record JAOUQA010000517.1, on the reverse strand, counting down.
TGATGAAGGGGCATGGGATAGGGTAGAAGCTTATATATCAAGGCATTCAGAAGCAGAATTTAGCCATGGAATTTGCCCTAATTGTTTGAAAAAAGCACGTAGCGAAAATAATCTAACTGAGAAATAATAGATATAACAGTGTATTTTACCTGAATGAAAATTGTATTGGGATTACGCTCTATTTTTGCTGGTGAGTTTGTTATGTGTTTATTGCTTTATGCGCTTGATGCGAATTGTTTAGAAATAATGCCATGGTCATCAGTTATTGAAGAGGTACTTAATGAATAGAATAATAAAGTCACATAAGCGAGTGGGGTAGATTTGCCTTATTTTGACGTGCAAAAGTGCACTGCTTACTCAAAACGTTATATGCAAACAACATGAAAAACCTGACTGTTATTAAAGGTGATATTACGCTTGCAAAAGTCGATGCGATTGTTAATGCGGCTAATCCGGTGATGCTGGGAGGGGGTGGTGTTGATGGGGCTATTCATAAAGCGGCGGGTGTTAGCTTGCTCGAAGCCTGTCGGGCTATCGAAGCTGTAGATGGTGTTCGTTGTCCTATTGGAGAGGCGAGGATAACTGAAGCGGGTGATCTTGATGCCAGGTATGTGATACATACGGTTGGGCCCAGGTATGGTATAGATCCTCGGCCGGAAAAGTTGCTTGCTTCTGCTTATAGGAATTCATTGGATCTCGCCTTGCAGAATGGATGTAGATCTATCGCGTTTCCTGCGATCTCTTGTGGTGTCTATGGTTATCCGATAGAAGAGGCGGCAAAAATTTCTGTCGATGTGTGCTCGCAAAGTATCTATAGTGATTTGCAGATATACTTCTATCTGTATCAGGATGATGTATTTGATGTCTGGAATAATTTGATAAATGAAAGGGCTGATCGAGCCTGATATCCATTGACCATAAAAATAATTCATAACTATCATGCTTGTGCCACCACCGATCGGATTTTCTAATAAATGTAAAAGATGTGGCTTGCGTTACCCCGGTAAAGAAAGAGAATGCGTGCATTGCAGTAATCTTACAGATGTGCAAATGGAAGAGATGCTCGAACAAAAAAGGAGTGCGCATAAAAATACGGCAAATCTCGGAAAATTATTTTTTTATATCATGTTGTTGATACTTATCGGTATGGTGATATTTGCGCAATGACTCGTTAGATGACCCCGTAAACTTAGGGGTCAAACAATGCTTTTTTCTATTCTTCCTCTCTTTACAGTAAAACAGTATTTTTCAGCTAATATACTTTTTTATGTATAAATTAGTTTCCGTGATCACCTGTGTGATGCTTTTGATCGCCTGCTCATCCAGCCCTCGTTATGGCACGTCCGTACCATCAGTGAAGTTGGCTGAAAAACGTGTCGATCTTAATAACACGGAAAAAGTAAAAAAGATTCTGAAACAGCAGTACGCAGACTGGCGCCATGTGAAGCATCGTATGGGCGGTATATCTAAAAAGGGTATAGATTGTTCCGGTCTTGTGTACAGAACTTTTCGATCCAGGTTTGGTATCGATGTGCCACGTGCTACTGAGCATCAGTCAGATACTGGGAAATCAGTAAAAAAGAGCCAGTTGAGAGCAGGTGATATGGTGTTTTTTAAAACGGGTCTTTTCACCCGGCATGTAGGTATGTATATAGACAAAGGTGATTTTCTGCATGTTTCCTCCAGCAAGGGTGTGATGGTCTCTAATATGAAAAGTCCTTACTGGCAGAATGCATACTGGCAATCTCGACGGCTCTGACGAGCAGGTGTGATCGATATTTTTAAGATAAGGTGAAGTTGACTATGTGGCCCGTTGTAG
>JAOUQA010000514.1 GCA_029879605.1 Gammaproteobacteria bacterium | reverse complement strand
TAATACCCAGGTTTTTTAAAACATCTTCAAGCTGTTCATCTTCAATATCATTATTTCCACTGAAGGTCACATTATTAATAGCGGGACGTTCTTTAACCTGGACAACAAGCACATCGCCATCTCTGGCCAGGTTCACATCTTTGAAAAAACCGGTTTTATATAACTGACGAATAGCATGAGAGGCCTGGGCAGCATCAAAGCTGTCACCCACCTGCACAGGAAGATAATTTAACAAGGTGCCATCAGTGATACGCTCAAGACCTTCAATCCTGATATCACTCACAGTGAAACTTCCAGCGGCCTGTAACACCCCTGACAACACAAAATAAATCGTTGCCCCAATTAACCAACGGTTAAACATTCTCACCTCAATTAATAAGTCGCTGAATATCATTAAAGATGGCCAGAGCCATCAACATCAACAACAATGTAAGCCCTATTTGCTGTCCTATTTCTTCGAATTTTTCAGACACGGGAGAGCCTTTTATCAGCTCAATTAAATAATAAAATAAATGCCCGCCATCCAGCATGGGAACGGGCAGCAGATTCAATACACCCAGGCTAACCGATATCATTGCAAGGAAACTGATATAAGTAACAATACTGATACTTGCAGTCATGCCTGCGTAAGTTGCAATAGTGATTGGTCCACTAATATTTTCCAGTGCCGCCTCACCCAGTAGCATTTTACCGAGAACACGCAGGGTCAGAATAGAAATGCTCCAGGTTTTTTCAACGCCCTTAACCAAAGCCTCGCCAAATGTATAATCAATACGAGTTTTTAGTTTATTTCTGACTGCCTCCGGCTGTTCGGGGAAAGCACCAACAAACCCTGCAAGTTTATTATTAACTTTGCGCTCACCAGGAATAACAGTGATAAGCTGGTCAACACCATCTCGTCTAACCAGGAAACCAAGCTCATCACCTGCACCTGATTTTATAATTTCAACCAGTTCATCCCAGTGATTAATGGTTTTACCGTCAACCGCAAGAACATGATCTCCTTTTTTTAACCCTGCTTTTTCAGCTGCATCACCACTGGTCACACCACCTAGCACTGCAGGTATCTCAGGATTCCAGCGATTAAATCCCAGCTGTTCGAGAACATCAGCGTCATTATTCAATAAATGCCGATCACCAATTAATAATTCCCTGTCGATCACCATCTGATCAGCTGTTTTAACTTTTACAGTCAATGAGCCGCCATCAATACCATGATCTATTAGCGCCATTCTAAAAGCCTGCCAGGTTTGAACCTGTGTATTCCCGACAGAAAGAATTTCATCTTCTTTGACAAAACCGGCTTCAGCCGCTATTGAATCTACAACAGGCTCGTTGATCAGGGGACGAATACCGTCTACCCCATTAATAAATACAATCCAGTAAAATAAAATTGCCAGCAAAAAGTTAAACAATGGCCCTGCAGCAACAATTGCAATACGACTGGCTACTGGCTGACGATTAAAAGCCCTGTGCCTGTCGGCCTCATCAACATCGGCTTCACGCTCATCCAGCATTTTGACATAACCACCCAGAGGAATAGCCGCAATAACAAATTCAATATCATCATCACCCTTCTGTTTACGCCATGAAAAAAGTGGCTTACCAAAGCCCACTGAAAAGCGAAGCACTTTAACTCCTAGCCGTCGCGCCACCCAGTAATGACCATATTCATGGAAAGTAACCAGCACGCCGATCGCCAGCATAAAGAAAATGAAATTATGTAACAGGCCTGCTGCAGACATTAATTACGCCCTAAAATAGCAACATGGCGACTGGCCTGTTGACGTGATTGCTGATCAGCGGACAGAACAGTTTCCAGATCATCAACCACCACAATGTCTGACTCTTCAAGCGTACGCTCTATAACATTTACAATATCAGTAAATGCCAGTTGATTATTCAAAAATGCATCCACTGCAATTTCATTCGCAGCATTTAAAATAGTTGTTGCTGTACCGCCCGTTTGTAAAGATTCATAAGCCATTTTTAAGCAGGGAAAACGATTCATATCCGGTTTTTCAAATTCAAGCTTTGCGACCTCGAAAATATCCAAAGGTTCAACACCCGACTCAATTCGGACCGGCCATCCTAATGCATGAGCAATCGGTG
>JAOUQA010000515.1 GCA_029879605.1 Gammaproteobacteria bacterium | reverse complement strand
CAGAATTTTACGGTTAGCCGATGAAGGGAATTAAGCTACAGGTACCCCGTCAGGATCCATCCCATACGGTAAGTATCGATATTCGTCCAGAGGGTTTAAAACAGTGGCTGGATTCACTGCCGTTGACCAATACTAATGAAGCAGTTTCTCAGCTGCTACCTGTTCTAAAAGAAGTTAATCACAGCCAGATTAAGCCTGCTCTACGCCATGATTTTTTACTTCTGGTTCAGCCTATGGTGCTGGATTTGGCCAGAAAAATTAAAAAACGATACATAAATGTCACTCTTCCCCTGACACCACAGATACAGGTAAATGTTAATACAGTGCGTGAATTGCACAGGGAAATGGCATTTGCCTATAAGTTAATTATTGTTGAGCTGTCACATCAGGAACGCAATCAAGAAGAAAATATAATTTTAAAAAATGCACTTTATTGTGCGATCAGGAGTCTTTCCAGAATATTGCTGGAAAGTTATATTGTTTTTGAAAATGAGCCCGGCACAGTCTGGAGTGAATTGCATTTGCTGTATCAGTTTACAGAAAAAAACTTATCATCATTTTTAAAAGCTCCTGGTATTAGTGAAAACAGATGGACTAATCCGGTTATTAATGCGTATAAACGCATTGTATTACTAGCATTGGCTAATCCATATCATCTGATGCAGGGCGAAGTGAACAGAATAGATCAGCTTCTTAAAACCTGGTCTTCCAATACGCTGATACATGAATTTGGGCATGATAATTTTTTAACAGGAAAGTTTGTTATTGATCTTGCAGCAGATGCACCACCACGTTATATGACTGCCAGCATGAAATCATGCATGCCTATTGATATACGAATGATTGATACACGCAATTTACATACCAAAGTTAAACAACAAATAGAAAAATTTTCCAGGCCGGTTAAATTTAAAAATAACATTACCATGCTGGGGCATCGCCAAATGCGGAACATGTTTGTTCGCCTTGAGAACACATGGCATACCAGGCCTGAACGTTTATTCCCCCGCTCAACTAATTTATCAAAAGTAATTATGTCAACAGGATTAAGCGCCAGTCACTATTTTGTAAGTGGTGAGGTTGCATTTAATACACGACAGGAAAATGTTTCTGTAACTGACACACAATCACAGCACAATATTAATTTATGGAACCAGCGCAGTGATAGTCATGGTGGACTGGGTTTGTTTTGTAACCATGAACAGGGCGCAAAAATTAATGTAGGTGAACTGGTTGCACTTAAACCTGTTATTGCTTCGGGTGAGAATGAATGGGAGGTTGGTGTAATTCGATGGTTACGATCTCAACCGGAAAGCTTCATGCATGTTGGGGTCAAGATATTATCAGAAGGTGCTATATCAGTTGCAACCAGAGGGGTAAAGGGAACTGGTAAAGGTAATGAATATTACAGGAGTCTTTTGTTGCCTAATCTTGATCCGCGTGAACACCCCACGACATTGATTACACCTGCAGCGGTTTATGATACAGGCAGTATAATAGCTATTAATATGGAAGACATGCTTATCTATGCAAAAATCACACGTCTTGTGCAGTCAACAAATTCTTTTTCACAATTTCAGTTTAAATTGACAGAAGCACCCGCACACACTAATAAACACGCTTTTTCATCTCAAAGTGATCAACTCTCTGTATGGTGAGTTTCTTCTTCCTGTGAATCTGTATCAGATTTTATAAAAAAACGGGAAAAGAAAATACCGGCCTCAAACAATAGCCACATTGGAATGGCAAGCAATGTCTGGGAAATAATATCAGGTGGTGTGAGCAACATACCAAATACAAAGGCGCCGACAATAACATAGGGGCGTTTTTCTGAAAGTTTTTCTGCCGTTGTAAACCCGGTCCATACCATCAGGATTGTTGCAATAGGTATTTCAAAGGCCAGACCAAATGCAAAAAACAGCTTGAGTACAAAATCCAGATACTTGCTAATATCCGTCATGACAGTGACACCTTCAGGTGTAACGCCAATAAAAAATCCGAATATAAGCGGGAATACCACAAAATAGGCAAACAGAATACCACTAAAAAATAACAGGGTGCTTGCCAGCATAAGCGGGAATACCAGCCTGCGTTCATTGCGATAAAGCGCAG
>JAOUQA010000513.1 GCA_029879605.1 Gammaproteobacteria bacterium | reverse complement strand
CAGTCGCTTTTTTAGTGTTCCTGATACCGGTCAGTATTGCCCTGTTCAGATCAGAAACCCATGGCGGTTCGGTCAGAGGCTTGCGATTTAGTATCGCTTCCCTGTGGATTGCTGTTGGTTTCGGCATATTAGTAGCTTCAGGCCACGGCTGGGAAGCCATACCCCTGATGCGAAAGTTTACGGCCCTGCATATCGCCTGGGCTGCGGTAGGCTGGATAACGATCATGATCATATCCATTGCCTACCAGGTTATACCCATGTTTCAGATAACCGTCGATTATCCCAGGATTCTGCACCGCTATTTAACCGGTATTATTTTTATTATTTTAATCGCCTGGTCACTCACCTACTATTCTGGTTTTAGTAAGGAATCAGAACTAACCTGGCTACTCATCCTGATTGCCTGTACTGTAACCCTGTTACTGGCTGTATTTGTCGTTATCACCCTCATGATGCAAATACAGCGCAAAAAACGCATGGCAGATGCGACACTTTATTTCTGGATTATCGGCCTGATCTGCCTGTTTTTATCACTGGCTCTACACTGCTATAGCAATATTGTAGATATCAATCTTGATCTTCTGATCGGAATTATATTTTTTGTCGGTTTTGCCATTTCCATAATCAATGGCATGTTATACAAAATTGTTCCCTTTCTGGTCTGGTTGCATTTGCATCGTAAACTGGCTTTCAAAACCGAGAAACGATCAGCCATCCCTACCATGAATGACGTTATCTCCAGTAAAAAAAGCTTATTGCAACTGTATATACATATTCTGGCGTTACTTCTGAGTATTGCGGCCAGTTTTTCCCCCGAAAATTTCCTTTATGTAGCTGCTATCTGCTGGTTAATCAACTGGTGTATTTTACTGGTGCATTTAATTCAGGCCATTGTCCTCTACAGAAGTTGTCTTACATCAAAATAACCCTGTTTAGCACAGGTATATAGACCGACTTGATTAAGATCAAGGTGATGTAAGGTGCAGTGATTTTAACTTACGCTGTGAAACAATATGAGCCATTTGACACAAGGATTTCAATGATCTACGTGATCAAATACACATATCCAAGCCACCTATTCCAAACTAGCAGGAGTAAGGAAAAATGAAGCGTAAAACCCTGACACATCTGGTCACAACCAGCTTTTTAGCTGTCTGTGCCATCACTGTCATTCCGTCAGCCATTGCAGCCAAAGCCAAACAGCCAACAATGAGCGAAGCGGATTATGAAACAGCCAAATCTCTATACTTTCAACGTTGCGCAGGTTGCCACGGTGTATTGAGAAAAGGCGCAACTGGTAAAAGTCTTGAACCTGAAAACACTCTGAAAAAAGGTCAGAAACGCCTGGAGAAAATTATTGCCCTGGGTACAGAAGGTGGCATGAATAACTTTGACGATATTATGTCGAAAAAAGAAATCAGCATGCTGGCTACCTATATTCAGATTGATCCACCTCAACCACCAGAAATGTCTCTGGAGCTGATGAAAAAACGTCATAAAGTTTATGTACAGCCTAAAGACTACCCAACTAAGCCCATGCATGGTCGCAACTGGGAAAACTTCTTCCTGGTCATCGAACGTGATGTAGGTAAAGTAGCCGTTATTGATGGTGACAAGCATGAAGTCGTTGCTCATATCGAAACCGGGTATGCAGTACACGTACTAAAAGCAGCTGAACACCACAATAAACTGAAAGCCAAACACCCCGGTCGTTTCTGGTACACCATGGGTCGTGACGGTAAATTAACCAAGATCGATCTCTGGGCAAAACCTGAGAAAATGCGTGTAGCCGAAGTTCAGGTTGCTTATGACGCTCGTGACGTAGCTGTATCTGGTGATGGCAAATACATCATTGGTGGTGGTTACTGGCCTCCTCATTTCGCCATTGTTGACGCTGAAACAATGGAACCTCTGAAAGTGGTTTCATCTCGCGGTGTTAATGTGGATGGTGACTATGTCGAAGAGTCTCGTGTAGCAGCTATTTACGACACACCTAACCAGTCTTCATGGTTAGTGGCTATGAAAGAACTGGGCCAGATGTGGCAGGTTGATTATTCAGACCTGGATAATCTACGCATCGACAAGATCAATTCAGCCAAGTTCCTGCATGATGGTTTC
>JAOUQA010000512.1 GCA_029879605.1 Gammaproteobacteria bacterium | reverse complement strand
AGATTTCTCCGGTCTTCGTTTTGAGCCAGAAGTAAAGCTAATTACAGCTGCCTTTGAAAATATGTTATCAAACATACGTGAATACACAGTGTTGCTTGAGCGATATAAGCATTCAGTGGATGAGAGTGCGATTGTGGTGAGAATGGATGTGCAGGGTAGGGTGACCTATGTTAATGATGAGTTCTGCCGCCTAAGTGGCTACTCATCTGATGAGGTTCTCGGAGCGTCAATTTTCGTTATATGTCATGCAGGAGCAGAGCAGAGGCAATGTAATGATATTTTTGAATATGTTCTATCCAAAAAAATCTGGAAGGGGAATATTCAGAATCATCGAAAAAATGGCAGTGTCTACTATGTGAGAGCAACAGTAGTGCCAATTCTTGATGAGCAGGAAAATATTATCGAGTTAATTAGTATTCAACAGGATATTACCCAGGTGATTGAACAACAGGCTCAAATAGTGCGCCAGACAATGGATCCAGTGACAGGGTTATATAATAGAGTAAAACTCGAAGAGGATGTTGTTCATATTGATCACCCTGAATTCGCTATCATTTCTCTTGATAATTACAATGTTATTAAGGATTATTATGGGTGGGAATCGGGTAGAAAAATACTTAAAGAGGTGGCGGATCTATTTCTAAAAGTTGCAGGTGAAAATAACCTGGTAGCATACAAACTTGCAGGCAGTGATTATGCGCTGATGGGTCGTGATGGAATTGGCATAGATAAGTTTCATGAGATTTGCCGAGGACTGTTGAAGGAGATTAATAATTGCCCTATACAGCTTGATGAAGGCGCATTAAATATTGGTGCATCAGCAGGGTTGACTACTGATAAGGAGCATTTTCTGAGTTATGCAGGCCTTGCGTTAAAGCATGCGCAGGAGACCAGGCATCGAACAATTATCTATGAAGAAACAGAAAATCTGGTGCAGCGCTTTGAGAATAATCTTTTCTGGACGAAGAAGCTGAATTTTGCGCTTAATGATGGCCGTATTGCATTGTATGTGCAGCCAATCCTGAATTCAAAATCTCTAGAGGTTTGTCGATATGAGTGCCTCGTGCGGATGATTGATGAAGATGGAAAAGGTGTCATTCCCCCCTTATTATTTCTTGATATTGCTAAAGAATCTAAACTTTATCATCAGTTGACTGAGAAAATCCTAAGCATTGCATTTGATATTTTTTCAAAAGTCCCTGATGTTGAGTTTTCTGTCAATCTGACGATCGATGATCTGCTGCATGTGCCAACTGTTCTTCTTCTGAAATCAAAACTTGATGAATCAGACCTGGCTGCCCGAATGATGATTGAGATTGTCGAATCTGAGGGTATTGAGAATTTTCAGGAGGTTTCAGAATTTGTTGCTGATATGAAGGCTAGAGGGTGTAAAATAGCAATTGATGACTTTGGTTCGGGTTATTCTAATTTTGCATATCTCATGCAATTGCAAGTTGACTGTATAAAAATTGATGGATCTCTGATTAAGAAGATTGATCAGGACAGAAACTCTCAAATTATCACATCAACTATACTGGATTTTTCTAAGCAGCTAGGAATTGAAACTGTTGCGGAATTTGTGCATAGTCCTGCAGTGCTAAGCTATACACAGGATATTGGTATTGATTATGTGCAGGGGTTTTATCTTGGCGAACCTGTGCCGATTGAGTCGTTAATAATATAAGGATTTGATTTACGGATATCACCTAAGTATTTTTAAGAGATGTTTTGTTATGAAAGCTAATTATCTATTGAAAGTTATATTTATATTTTTAGTGTCTTCACAATCAGTCCTGGCTGAAAAGCCGTTGGCTCCTGAAGCTTTGCCCGGTGTAATACGTGTTAGTGCGGAGCAGGCTGTAGAGCTTATTGTTAATATTCCTAATCTTGTCGTTATAGACTCCCGTAAAGATATTGAATTTTCCAAGGGTCATATTCAGGGCTCGATTAGTCTGCTTGATACAGATATGACGCCTGAAAATCTGGCTGAAAATGTGTCAGATAAGGCAGTGCCAATCCTGTTTTATTGTAATGGTGAGCGTTGCATGAGGAGTTCCAGAGCTGCGACTAAGGCTTTGGAATGGGGGTATAAGACGGTTTACTGGTTCCGGGGTGGCTGGAATGAGTGGATTGAA
>JAOUQA010000511.1 GCA_029879605.1 Gammaproteobacteria bacterium | reverse complement strand
TTACCCAGGGCAAACCTTTAGTAATGCGTTTAATAAAGCCCGGGTTCAACTCCCTGGCCTGTGCTTCCATCAAACCGGACTCAACTTCAATACCGGCCTTTGCCAGTTTACTTAAACCATTACCCGACACCCTGGGATTCGGATCTTCCATCGCCGCAATAACACGTTGCACACCCGCCTCAATCAGAGCATCTGCACAGGGTGGCGTTTTACCATGATGACTACAGGGTTCGAGCGTGACATAAACAGTTGCTCCCTCTGCATTCTTTCCTGCCTGTTTTAATGCATTGATTTCAGCGTGACCCTCACCGGCTTTTTCATGCCAGCCTTCACCGACAATTTTATTATCTTTTACAATGACACAACCAACACGGGGATTAGGCTCGGTGGTATAAAGCCCTTTTTTAGCTAACTGAATAGCCCTGGCCATGTAATAAAAATCAGACACTATGGAATTTACTGTTCCAGTTTTTCAATGGCTTCGCGGAATGCATCCACATCTTCAAAACTTAAATACACAGATGCAAAACGAATATAGGCGACATGATCAAGCTCACGTAATTCATCCATAACACACTCACCAATTTTACGTGCATCCACTTCACGCTCACCTGCCGCTAATAAATTATGTTTGATGCGACTAATACTGGATTCAATCTGTTCCATACTGACATGACGTTTTTCCAGCGCCTTACATAAACCTGAACGTAATTTTTCTTCATCAAATGCCTGGCGTGAACCATCCTGTTTAATCACCCGGGGCAAATTAAGTTCTGCATGTTCATAAGTCGTAAAACGTTCACCACAACCTGTGCATTCACGACGACGACGCACCTGGTCATTATCCCCGGCTAACCGGGAATCAATCACACGCGTGTCTGGTTCTTTGCAGAATGGGCAATGCATAGTTATTTTTTATAAACCGGTAAACGTGAACAGATATCTTTCACTTTTGTTTTAACATCATTAATGACACTGTCGTTATTCATATCCGCAATAACATCACACATCCAGTTAGCCAGGTCAGTAGATTCCTGCTCATTAAAACCACGGGTTGTTAATGCCGGTGTACCAACACGAATACCGCTGGTAACAAAAGGAGACTGGGGATCATTCGGCACAGCATTTTTATTAACTGTAATATTCGCATTACCCAGCGCGGCTTCTACATCTTTACCGGTTAAACCCGCTTCGATGAAACTCACCAGGAACAGGTGATTGTCAGTACCTTTTGATACCACATCATAACCACGATCCATAAACACTTTAGCCATGGCCTGGGCATTAATAATCACCTGCTTTTGATAGTCTTTAAATTCTGGCTCCATGGCTTCTTTGAAAGCAACCGCCTTGGCGGCAATCACGTGCATTAATGGACCACCCTGTGAACCGGGAAAAATGGCCGAATTAAATTTCTTGGTAATTTCATCGTTTGCTTTTGCCAGGATAATACCGCCACGAGGGCCACGTAATGTTTTATGGGTAGTTGATGTCACGACATCGGCAATGGACACAGGATTTGGATAATAACCTGCAGCTACCAGGCCTGCCACGTGGGCCATATCCACAAACAGGTAAGCGCCAACAGAATCGGCAATATCACGGAAACGTTGCCAGTCCATGATACGAGAATAAGCTGAAAACCCGGCAACGATCATTTTAGGCTTGTGTTCTTTGGCCAGTCGCTCTACTTCATCGTAATCCACTTCACCGGTGTCCGCATTCAGACCATACTGAACCGCGTTATAAATCTTGCCGGAGAAGCTGACTTTAGCACCGTGGGTTAAATGACCACCGTGGGCAAGACTCATACCCAGTACGGTATCACCCGGCTCACACAGCGCCATGTAAACAGCGGCATTGGCCTGTGAACCCGAATGGGGCTGTACATTGGCATAATCTGCACCAAACAGCTGTTTGACGCGATCAATTGCCAGTTGCTCCGCTTTATCGACGTACTCACAACCACCGTAATAACGTTTGGCAGGATAGCCTTCAGCGTATTTATTGGTTAATACCGAACCCTGAGCTTCCATGACGCGGGGACTGGTGTAGTTTTCAGATGCAATCAGCTCAATATGCTCTTCCTGACGACGATTTTCATGCTCAATAGCATCCCATAATTCATCATCATAACCCTT
>JAOUQA010000509.1 GCA_029879605.1 Gammaproteobacteria bacterium | reverse complement strand
GCTGCACATCATAAAAACTCAACTCGTAATCCAGCACCTCAACCACATCATCGATACCATGATGCTGTTTCATTAACTGAATTAAAATTGCTTTGAATTCGGGTTTATCCTCATTAGGCAACTTCATGATGACAGGGGGTAAATCTGTCTGTGCATTAACTTTACGATTTTCATTAGCTTCACGATCAAGATGAATTGCCAGGCTGGGAATAATCGCAACCGGGTTTTCAAAATTAATCAGGGCGTGAGCAATTTCATCATCTTCATCCAGGTAACTCACTCGCCCGGCCAGGGAAAGGTCGCGATCAAACCAGGGGTTTAATAATGCACCACCATAAACTTCAACACCCAGCTGGAAATAACCCTTGTTCACAATTTCAGGCTGAGGTTTTACTTTTAAACAGGGGCTATCCGTATGCGCACCCACCATTTGCACGCCCGTTGTCACTACATCTTTATTACCCATCCTGAAGGCAATAATGGAAGAGTCATTACGGGTTACATAATAACCCTGACCTTTTTCAAGTTGCCAGGCATCCGACTCAAACAGACATTGATATCCCATGCACTCGAGACGTGACTTTATTTGTTCCACTGCATGAAACGGTGTCGGAGATAATTCAATAAAATCCAGTAGACCCTGATTGAATTCTGTATCTTGCATAGCTTGCTAACCTATTTTGTATAATGTGTATTGATCATAACCGGTAAGAATTTGCACCATCCCACATAATTCATGATTCAATTGTTCATCACCGGTATCCACCCGAATGGGCTGGCCATCCAGGGCATGTAATTTTTCAGGTGTTGCCATAATAATAATATTTTCTTTGCCGGTTTTCCGAATCACTTCCGCACTGAACTGCTGATTCCCCCGACCAAACAGGTGCCCCTGGCCACCAATAATGGTCAGTATAATTCTGACCGGTTTATCTGCATCAAGACAATATAGAATCTGCTGCTCACTCATATCACTGGCAACCAGTTGCTGATTCTCCACCAGGTCAACACCCAGCAAAGTAGACTCCAGACCCAGCTCATCCATAACAGCCCTGGGCGTAGTACCTGAACCAATAAAATACAGTGTGTCATCTTCCATGGACTCGATAAGACAGGCCGCCATGTCCTGCAATATCAGCTCTTCATGCTCAACACCACCCTCTTTCATATTCTGCATATACTGGTTTTCGGCCGGCACTTTCAGATAACCATACCGTTTTGCTTTAACCTGGTCATCACGAAACGCAGCCTCATCTATATCCATCACCGCCGCTTCCCTTACCGACAGGGGACGACCCCGAATAATCAACTCGAGTAATTCACCGGCATGCCTGGGGGTAACGGCGTAGACGGCTGAATGAATTTTACAACCGGCCGGGATACCAATAACCGGTAGACTCTGATCCTGGTTCATGGTTTGCAACACATTAAAAACATTGCGCGCGGTTCCATCACCACCGGCAAAAACCAGTAAATCAATTCCCTGTTCCAGCAACCGGGCAACCGTTGTTTCGGTATCCTCGGCACTGGTTTGATCCGGTGTATTCTGACTCAGTACGTCGACATCAAATCCCATATCTCGACACAGATTTTCACCCATGTCGTTCGCTGCAGTATAAATTTTCACAGCCTGCTGACTCGACTGAATTTGCTCCAGTGCAGAACGGGCACGCACCTGGGCCATGGGCTTTGCCCCCAGCTCAAGTGCGGTTTTTACAGTATCCAGACCATCTGATCCCTTGAGTGCGACCGCACCACCTATGCCTGCTACCGGATTAATAACCAGCCCCAATCTAAACAAACCTGACCCCAAACCCTAAATTTATCTTAAACCCGAAACCTGGTGACACTATCTCCGGGACGATGCTTAAGCAATGTAACATATAGTGCTATCATTAGCGCCGAATTCAACTGCTGACATATATTATTTATGAGTGATGTCATTCTTACACCTGAACCACAGACTGTTATAAAACTACCATGAATTTTTCTGACCCATTTACCACTCGACGCCAGTCCATTACCGTACAGGTTGGCAATGTTACTGTTGGCGGAGGATCACCAGTCGTAGTCCAGTCCATGACAAACACCGACACAGCAGATGAGATTGCCACGGCGGCACAAATTGCTGAACTGGCCGCC
>JAOUQA010000510.1 GCA_029879605.1 Gammaproteobacteria bacterium | reverse complement strand
AAACCCACTCACATGCACGTGCCATTGTATATGGCCATACCCATAGCATGGTAGTCGATAAAAACGAATCTCCATGGGTTATAAACCCGGGCGCCGCCGGTCAGACACGTACTCGCGGTGGTCCATCCTGCCTGGTATTAACTGCTAATGAAAAAGAATGGGATATTCAGATGATTCGTTTCCCAGTAGAACAGGTAGCCTGAATCAATTTCAGGCCGCCCTGGCCTGAGGCATCAGTAATGTATAAACATCATTGAGTTGCGCCTGTGAATCGATATAAATCTGTTCAAGAGCAACTGTATCAAGATTAATATTCTTTTTAACTTCTTCAGACAAACCTGCTAGCAGTTCAGCAATATCTTTCGCGAAAACAAATGCTCTTGCCAGATTAACTATATGTGTTTCCAGTAAATACAGTTCAGCCTGCTGAGGTTCATTATGATATTTAACAATCAACCGTATACTCTCTGGTAAACCCCATACACTCATTAATTCTGAACCTATTTGCGCATAGTGATAACCCAGAACATTTTTCTCGATCAAACACAGATCAATACCCTGCTTCTTTGCTACATTTGACATATAGTCTGTTTCTTCAGGCATTTGCGATATTAACGCCAGGTGTCCAATATTATGTAACAGGCCAGCGACAAACAGGCGCTCCACATCCAGAACGTTACACTGTCCTGCCATTAACCTTGAAATAATTGCAACCTGTACTGAGTCATACCAGAACTTTTCCAGCTCAGAGTTTAGCAACCCAATTTGCATCGATGCTTCAATAATATGTACAGATAGTGCAAGGTTTTCGACTTCTTTTATACCGAGTAAATTTATTGCCCGATCAACTGTTTCAATACGCGATGCAAAACCATAAAAAGGACTATTTGCCAGTCGCAACAGACGCATTGTCATAGCCGGATCATTTTTCATGACAGCGACAATATCACCCAGGGATGAATCTGGATCATCAAAAGCATTTCGAAGTTTAAAATAAATTTCGGGTAGAGAGAATAATTGTACTGACTTATCAAGTAATTCATCAAACTTGAACATACATTAATAGTCCATCAATTTTTATAGTCTATTTTAAATAGCAGAAAAATCCTGACACAGCATATTAATTTTGAAAAAATTAAATATAAATCAAGTTAAGTTAATAAATTAATAACTCATAAAAAAAGGCGCAGATAAACTACGCCTTCTTAAACTTAATAAGTAAATGGTATTTACTTGTTTGCTATATCTTCCAGCTTTTTAGCTTTTATTACCTGGCCATCAAGTGCAGCTTCTTTAGCACTCTTACCATAAGCAACAGCCATTAACGTACTGTAATAAGTCACTGGAATATGAAACTTGGTACCATAGGTTGAATTAATCTGATCCTGATAAATCTCAACATTCATCTGGCACACAGGACAGGGAGTCACAATCATATCAGCACCATTATCATAGGCTGCTTCAATAATTCCCTTAACCAGTGCCTGAGATTTTTGTGGCTCAGAAAAAGCCAGTGCACCACCACAACAGGATACTTTTTTCTCATAGGTTGGAATTGATTCAGCACCCATCGCTTCAACCATCTTGTCCAGGTATTGTGGATTCTCAAATGACTCACCATCAATACCAAATGGACGATTAGTCTGGCAGCCAACGTAACCGGCGATCTTGATACCTTCAAGAGGTTTAACAACCTTTGCTTTCATGGCTTCAAAGCCGATATCTTCAATCAGCACCTCAGTCATGTGACGTACTTTAGGCATCTCTCTGGAAATTTCTAAATGGGCTTCTTTCAGTGCAGCTTCCGTACCTTCACGAACTTCTGCACTCGCCTCGATACGCTCTTTAGTTTCACGCGTTGCCAGCCAGCATGCCGCACAGGAAGCTACAATTTCCTGACCTGGATTGTTCTTTTCAGACAATGCAATATTACGTGCTGATAAAGCCAGACGAGGTAGTTCACCACCACCTGAATAACCAATCGAAGCCGAACAACAGTTCCAGTCTGGAATATCATTAAGTTTTACATCAAGTACATCAAGCACTGTATCCAGTGATTTTTGTAAGTTAGAACCAGAAGCACCTTTCTGTGAGGAGCATCCAGGATAATATGAATATTCTTTAGCCATTATTTACTCCTAC
>JAOUQA010000068.1 GCA_029879605.1 Gammaproteobacteria bacterium | reverse complement strand
CAAAGCCATGTGCCACCATTTGTAATAAAGCACCGGTCAGGCCAAGAATATTCAATGAGGCAATGCCAAGCAGTACTACGCCCATATGACTAATTGAGGAATAGGCAATCATCTTTTTCAGATCAGATTGGCGCCAGGCCAGGAGGCCGCCATAGATCAGGCTGAACAGTGCCAGGCCGGCGAGTATATTCTGCAGGCTGATGATGGCATCCGGGAGCATGGTAGCTGCTCGAATCAGCCCATAGGCACCCATTTTTAACAGGATGCCTGAGAGTAGTATACTGATCGGGCTGGGAGCCTGTACATGGGCCAGAGGTAGCCAGCCATGTAGAGGAAAAATTGGCATCTTAACGCCGAAACCAATTAAAAAGCCTAGAAAAATCAGGGTCTGTATATCGACAGGTAGCTTTTGAGCTGTGATCATCATATCGGCCATTGCAAAGGAGTGTTCGGGTGTGGCATCGAACAGTACCAGTAGACTGATGAGCATAAAGACTGAGCCACCCATGGTGTAGAGAACAAAGTTCAGAGCAGCAGTGTGGCGTTGATCGCCTCCCCACCGGTCAATCAGGAAGAACAGGGGTATCAGGGTCAGTTCCCAGAAGACATAGAATAATGACCAGTCCTGTGCCATGAAGACACCCAGCAGAGCAGATTCCAGTAACAGCACCAGCAAATAATAGGCCTTGGTATGTGTCTTAATACTGGCTGAGGCCAGGATAGCTACCAGGCTCAGCAAAGTTGCCAGTAGAATCATCGGTAAAGAAATACCATCAATAGCCAGTGAGTAGGAGGTACCCAGGCGAGTATTCCAGTCGGTATGTTCGGCAAATTGTAGTGCTGCGGTTGTTTTGTCAAAGGCAAACAGGAGTGACCACGAATAGATTAAGGCTGCCAGACTAGCTAATAAAGCCAGATTGCGTATGAGCGTCGATTGTTTTGCCGGTGTTATAGCTATACACGCTGCACCGAAAACAGGCAGTAGCAATAACAGTGTTAAATCATGCATTCCAGTTGAACCAGGGCGTGTTATGGCTGATTAAGACAGGTTAATCAGACCCCTAAAAAGGTGGAAAACCTTATCATGAAAGCGTTTGAAAGTCATGGTGCAGCCAGTAGACAATGGTAGTCTTTAATTTTGCATAGTTCAGCACAGATGGCGGGATCTAGAAGAGATTAAGCCAGCTACACGACCTTTTAATGTTTCAGGCTAGAAGAGATGTGAGTTAATCCACAGATGGGTCATGATACTGGCGGCATAACCCAGTGCAATCGCGGGTGCCCATTTCAAATGGCCAAAGAAAGTGTATTTCCCCCTGGCCTGACCCATCAGTGCAACTCCAGCAGCCGAGCCTATCGATAACAGTGAGCCACCTACACCTGCTGTCAGGGTAACCAGTAACCATTGGCCCATGGACATATCAGGCATCATGGTCAGAACTGCGAACATGACCGGAATATTATCAACAATGGCCGAAAGAATGCCGACACTTATATTGGCTTCTGTTACACCCCAGTCAATATACATAGCCTGTGATACCAGAGATAGATAACCGATAAAACCGAGGCCGCCAACACAGAGTACAACTCCGTAGAAAAATAGCAGGGTGTCCCATTCTGCACGGGCAATTTTATTAAAGACATCAAATGCTACAGGGGTACCAAACTGGCCTTCGTGCTCCGGATCATCGACTTTGCCATGATGATCTTTATAGGCGGTTTTTTTCAGGTAATAACCAAATACCTGCAAGTAACCCAGTCCTGTCAGCATGCCGATAACGGGTGGCAGATAGAAAAAATTGTGGAAGCTGACTGCTGTCACGATGGTAAACAGGAATAAAATAACGATACGCTTGGCACCGCGTTTCATACGAATATTATCACTGGCACCTGTTGGGTTTTCCTTTGGAATTGCAAAGTGCATCAGCGCAGCCGGGATTAACCAGTTAACCAGTGAAGGTATAAACAGGGCAAAAAATGCCCAGAAGTCCACAGTTCCAAGGCTGGTTTCAATGCCTTTTTGCCAGACCATTAAGGTAGTGATATCGCCAAAGGGGCTAAATGCACCACCGGCATTGGCTGCAACAACGATATTAATACAGCCAATAAGAATAAATTTGTTATTGGTGCCACCAACCGCCATAACCACTGCGCACATTAACAGGGCTGTGGTCAGGTTGTCTGCAACCGGAGAGATGAAGAAGGCGAGTACGCCGGTGATCCAGAATAACTGGTGGAAGCTAAAGCCTTTTCTTACCAGCCATGAGCGGAGAGCTTCAAAAACACTACGTTCATCCATGGCATTTATGTAGGTCATGGCTACTAGCAAGAAGAGCATAAGTTCTGCGTATTCCAGCAGGTTGTGGCGTACAGCAACCTCTGCAGCATGAGTCAGGCCATTACTGGCGTATATATAACCAATCATGGCCCAGATGATGCCAGCAGCCAGTATGACGGGTTTGGATTTTCTCAGGTGCGTGAATTCCTCTGCCATAACCAGTGCATAGGCAAAGATAAATATTCCGATGGAAAGAAAGCCTATTGTATGACCAGTAAGATCCATTGTTTCCCCGTCGTTTGTTGAGGCGGCAAAGGCGCTAAAGCTGATAGTCTGTAAAAGAAGAATCAATAACAGTTTTATGGACAGGGGGAGGGAAGCATTCATAGTATTAAGTTTATATTTGTGCATTAATAATTCATAAGGATTATAGACAGTTTTTGGTTTGCAACAATATATATCGAGCTATGTAGGCTGGTGAATATAATTAAATACCGATTAGATTTGTAATGTTAGCAGGCGATTCTGACTGATTTGTGGTAGTATTCGCAGCTGTTTTTTCCGGGTAATTTCATTGTTCGAGGCAGAAATGGCAAAGCGTAAGTCAGTTAATCTTAAATATAAATTATTTCCTTTTCTTGAGTGGCTCCCCATGCTCAAGGATTCTAATGTTTTACGGGCAGATTTAATCGCGGGGTTGACCGTTGCACTAGTGCTAATACCTCAGTCTATGGCTTATGCGCAGCTGGCAGGCTTGCCAGCGTATTTCGGCTTATACATTGCGTTTATGCCGGTCATGGTGGCCGCGCTATGGGGCTCATCCAAACAGCTGGCAACCGGGCCAGTTGCCGTGGTATCTATAATGAGTGCGACGGCGCTGGCAACCGTTGCTGGTGGTATTGCACTGGATAATCCTGATCCAGATGTGGTCACCCGTTATATTACCCTGGCCATGTTGCTGACTTTGTTAGTGGGCCTGTTTCAGTTCTTTCTTGGTTTTTTCAAACTGGGTGTCATAGTTAACTTTCTTTCTCACCCGGTTATTGTGGGTTTTACTAATGCCGCGGCATTAGTCATCGGCTTATCACAGTTATCAAAGATATTTGGTGTTGCCATGCCTGGTGCTGCCAGCGACCATTTTTTAACAGTGCGAATCTGGGGCGTGTTACAGCAGCTGGGTGATACGCATATGTTAACTTTCATTATGGGTATGGGTGCTTTTGCAGTTATGTTTTTGATGAAAAAATACACGCCAAAAATCCCGGGTGTGCTGGTTGCTGTTGCTGCGACAACCATTATTAGTTACATGATTGGCTATGAAGAAAGGGGTGGTAGTGTTGTTGGTTCGATCCCTGAAGGTCTTCCAGAGTTTGCGATACCTGCTTTAAATATGGCTGATTTCTGGGTGTTATTTCCCAGTGCGATGATTATTTCCCTGGTTGGTTTTATGGAAGCTATTTCAATTGCCAAGGCTATGGCGGCTAAAACTAAAGACAGGATTGATCCTAATCAGGAATTAATTGGTCAGGGTTTGGGTAATATTGTGGGTAGTTTTTTCCAGTCTTATCCTTCCAGCGGGTCATTTTCTCGTTCAGCTGTTAATCTTAATGCCGGCGCGCTGACAGGTTTTTCTTCGGTTGTTACAGCAATGATTGTGCTGATTACATTGTTATTCCTGACCCCGCTTTTATATCATTTACCAAAAGCTGTGTTGGCAGCAGTAATCATGATGGCCGTTTTTGGCTTAATTAATTTCAGCGCAGTAAAACATGCATGGCGCGCAAATGCACATGATGGAATGGCATCAATCGCTACCTTTATTTGTACATTAGGGTTTGCACCACATCTTGATAAAGGTATTTTGATTGGTGCAGGTCTTGCGCTTGGTTTGTATCTTTACAGAACAATGAAGCCTCGTGTTGCAATGTTAGGTCGTTATCCTGATGGTACGTTGCGTGATCTGGCAGTTAATCCGGATTTGTTTCGCGATGAGGAAATAGTCGTATTACGTTTTGATGGGTCCCTGTATTTTGCAAATGTTTCATACTTCGAAGATACAATTCTTGAAGCTGTAAGTGATAATCAGAACGCAAAATATATTCTGATTGTAGGTGATGGCATTAATCAGCTTGATGCTTCAGGAGAAGAAGTGGTGCATCACCTGATTTCGCGTTTGCGAAGTAATGGTATTACGCTTGTATTTAGTGGTTTGAAGAAGCAAATCCTGGATGTGATGCGCTGTACTCATTTATTTGAGACACTGGGGCAGGAGAACTTTTTTGCTACAGAAGATATGGCGCTGGAAGATATTTATCGACGCCTGGGTAAAGAAGGTAAAGATGCAATTCTTTTGTACCAACCGGCTTAAAGCAAGCTAAAAATTTTAATTAAAAAATTTTTATCTAACTGGCCTTCATCTTTTGAGTAAAGAGGTGAAGGTTTTTTTATTCGGTAATATCTTTTTCGTTACGCAGAAAAAATAAGTCCCATACACCATGTCCCAGGCGATGACCGCGCTGTTCAAATTTTGTTAATGGGCGGTCATCAGGCCTTGGGCTGAATGTGTTGTCAGGTGACATATTATTAAAGCAGGTGTGCTTTGATAGTACTTCAAGCATATGTTCTGCATAATTTTCCCAGTCTGTTGCCATGTGGAAAATACCGCCGGGCTTAATTTTTTTAGCCAGTAAGTTAACAAAAGGTGTTTGTACAATTCGGCGTTTATGGTGCTTTTTTTTATGCCAGGGATCAGGAAAAAATAACTGGACAAGATCAATGCTGTTGTCAGGTAGTTGATGTTGAATAACTTCAACGGCATCATGATTGCTGATACGAATATTAGTTAGTTCATTAGTTTCCACCAGGTGTAGTAGATGTCCTACGCCCGGACGGTGCACTTCTATACCAATATAGTTCTTGTCTGGATTAGCACGAGCCATTTGAACAAGTGAGTCACCATTGCCAAAGCCAATTTCAAGTACAATTTCAGAGGTACGAGAAAATAGTTTTTCCAGGTCGATTAAGTCAGTCGAATAATCAATACCATAGACTGGCCATAATTTGTCGAGAGCCTTTTGCTGGCCGCCAGTTAGTCGTCCTTCACGTTTAACGAAGCTACGAATAGTACGAAGATATTTTTGCTGCATCATGGGTACTGGATATCAGGGCTATAGAGTTACTGGAGTTTTACTTAATCTCCAGTAACAAACATTTGTAACAAGGAGCCTAGAAAAAAGTGCCATCGATGGGTGAAGATGCAGAGGCATAGCGTTTACGTGGCATTCTGCCAGCTAAAAATGCTTCTCGACCTGCCTGTACGGCTTTTTTCATTGCAGATGCCATCAGTACCGGGTCCTTTGCTGCGGCTATCGCGGTATTCATTAGAATGCCATCGCAGCCAAGTTCCATCGCAATGGCAGCATCTGATGCAGTTCCAACGCCTGCATCAACGAGTATAGGAACCGAAGCATTCTCAATAATGGTCAGAATGTTGTAAGGATTGCGGATGCCCAGTCCTGAGCCAATGGGTGCCGCCAGAGGCATGACAGCGACACAGCCAATATCTTCGAGTCGTTTGGCAATAATGGGATCATCATTGGTGTATACCATGATGTCAAAGCCGTCTTTAACCAGGATTTCAGCTGCTTCCAGGGTGGCTGTAACATCAGGAAACAGGGTTTTCTCATCACCCAGAACTTCTAGTTTGACAAGTTTGTGGCCATCGAGTAGTTCTCTTGCCAGGCGACAGGTTCGTACTGCATCTTCAGCTGTATAGCAGCCTGCTGTATTGGGCAAAATAGTGTATTTTTCAGGGGTAAGCACATCCAGCAAATTCGGCTCATCGGGGTTTTGCCCAATATTGGTGCGTCGAATAGCTACGGTGACAATTTCAGCTCCGCTTGCTTCAGTGGCTGCTCGGGTTTCATCAAGATCCTTATATTTGCCGCTACCGGTTAACAGGCGTGAATGATAGGTTTTATCAGCTATGATGAGTGGATCGTTATTCATGACTATATTAATTGTTTTCTCTGGGTTAAGTAAATTTAACAGTATATTTCAGGGCATGGGTTCTACCACGAATGAAAAGTATTGGCCTATCCACCACCTATGGCATGGACGATTTCGATTGTGTCACCGTCCCTGACTGCATAGTTTGCATACTTGCTTTTAGGGATTATTTCATGATTGATTTCTACCGCGATTCGTTTATCTGCAATACCTAGTTCCTCAATTAAGTGTATGAGGGTGGTGTTTTCATTCAGTGATTTTTCTTTACCATTCAATGTGATAAGCATATTAACATGGTGCTGGCTGTTTAAATGAGCTGTATTGTACATGATTTATTTGGGTGATGGGTCGACATTGAAAATTCAGTAATGTATGTGACTATATGATAGATGACTAGAGATTTGGCCGAAAAAACACTAAAATCCAGAGAGTTATCAATGTTTAATAATCTGAATAGTGATGCTTTTTTTGATTGAACACATGAAAAGCAGCAACGTTAAGGAGTTTATATTAATGGTAGTTACACGGCTTTTGATGCCTGTATTGTTAGTTTTAAGTTTCTCTGTTTTTGCAGCAAATCCGTTCAAAAAATCAGTAGATTTTGAGTTTCCAGATAATATTAACTGGGTATTAAAGAAGGATGCTGTGGTTAAAACTGGTAGAGTTATGGATGGTTCAGATGCTCTATTTTTCCATTTAAGTATCAGTGACAAACAGTTGAAGTTGAGATTCAGTAAAAATGATCCTACAGGAACTGTGATTAATTCACGTAGTTTAAGTAGTCTTGTCATTGATGATGTTCTGGTTGATGGGCAACGATTACCATTATTTCAATGGTGTTTAAATAATCAGCAGCTTGAATCGAGTAAGTTCAAGCAGGATACACCTGTTAACAAAGATGCATGTATTAATAGAGATGGTGACTTCATTATTAATCTAAATGAACAAAGTGCACAGCTATTAATAAAGGCGCAAACACTGGAATTTGTGACTGAGCCATTTCGAAGGACTGAAATATTAAATTTTGGTATGAAGGGATATGGTCCACTAGCTATGAAACTGAAAAAACCTGTTGCGGCACCGGTTGTTAAAGTGGTGCCTAAAGCTGTACCTAAACAGGTAGTTGAGAAAATCTGCTATGTGAAAGCACCAGCTCAGTATAAAGCAATTAAACCTGCTGGTTATCCATGTAGTGATAAGGCAAAGAAAGCAGGCGCTGAAGCTATTATTAATAAGCTGGTTCTGTCAGAAAAGAAAAAAGCGGAGATAGAAGCTGAGGAAGCAAAACAGAAACAGGAAAGTAAGATTGATCTTGCGGCTGAGGCCAGGGCTGAGGCTGAGTTTGAAAAACGACAGGCCGCAATATGGATCAAGCGTTGTCAAAAGCATTGGTCGAAAGGTGTAAGTCCATGTTATTGCAAAAAATATGCTGAAAATGCACCACAGGGAGTTAAGGATACCTGCCCTGCTAAATAGTCTGTTAACAGCAAGATAATCTAATAAGAACGGCGGTTTATCCGCCGTTTTTATATTACTACAGTAACTCAGATTATCTGCTATCAATTTCTAATCAAGTTTACAAATTTAATATATGGTTGATTGCATCATAGTCGGCGGAGGCATTATTGGAATGCTAACTGCCAGAGAGATTGCTGCCACAGGAGCAGACGTTTTGTTGCTTGAGCGAGGCTCTATGGGTGGCGAATCTAGCTGGGCAGGCGGTGGTATTTTATCGCCCCTTTACCCATGGCGTTATGATGATGCGGTGAACGCACTTGCCAGTTACAGTCAGAGGCTTTACCCGGCTATGGCAAAAGAATTACTAGCTGAGAGTGAAATTGATCCTGAATATAATTCATGTGGATTAATGGTGCTAGATCAAAATGAATTAGTACAGGCAGAGAAATGGGCTGCAAAATGGCATATGAATCTGGAAATTCTTGATACAGGCAAGCTCGTCCAGCAGGTTGAGCCTGGACTTGGGGCGGCTGTGACTAATGCATTATGGTTACCTGATATTGCACAAATGAGAAACCCTCGTCTGGTTAAGTCATTGGCAGGCAGCTTAAGGAAAAGGCATATTAAGTATCTGGAGAATTGTGAGGTAAAGCGACTTGTGGTTAGTAAAAATAGAGTAACTGGTGTTGTAACAGGCTCAGGTAATTATCAGGCGAATAAAATTATTATTGCCGGTGGAGCGTGGAGCAAAAATATAATTGGCATTGAATTGCCACAGCCTGAAATTGAACCGGTAAAAGGGCAGATGATTTTATTTAGAGCAAAACCGGGGATTTTGTCTACTATGGTGCTGAATCAGGGGCGATACCTGATACCCCGGCGTGATGGCA
>JAOUQA010000507.1 GCA_029879605.1 Gammaproteobacteria bacterium | reverse complement strand
AACTTCAGGATAACAATATGAAAATTAACCCTGTTTTTATAATCTGTTTACTCCTGAATACGCCTTTACATGCCTCAGATATTGATCGGGAACAACGCATGGCTAATGAGATCGCCGACTCTGTTATGGATGGCGAAGTCATCTATCTACAAGCTGCCAATCACTCATTTCTATCAATTTACATGCCCACTGAAATCACCCCTGCCAAAGGTGCCATTATTATTTTACACGGCCGAGGATTTCACCCTGACTGGGAAGATGTTGTTTACCCTTTACGCACTGGCCTGCCTGAAAAAGGCTGGCATACTTTATCAATTCAAATGCCGGTTCTAGATAAAAATGCCAAGTATTATGATTATCTACCGATTATCCCGGAGTCATTTCCACGTCTCGAAGCTGCAGTTCAATTTCTCAAAAATGAAAACATTCACAACATCATCCTGATTGCTCACAGTTGCAGTGTACATATGAGCACGACCTGGTTAGAAGAAAATCCTGACCGAGATATCAATGCCTATATCGGCATCGGCATCGGCGCAACTGATTATAAACAACCAATGAAAAAACCCTTTGCTTTTCAACAACTGAATTTTCCGGTTCTGGATATTTTTGGCAGCAATGATTACCCGGCGGTTACTAAACAGGCAGCCCGCAGACTCGAGCAAATAAAACAGGCGGGACACCCAAAATCAGTTCAACGCCAGGTTACAGATGCCGATCATTACTTTACAGACAAAGGCGAAGAACTGCTTAAGGAAATCACTGCCTGGCTTGATACCTTATAACCAGACCCTGGTAATAAATATTATTTTAGTCACAACCATTAATTATTACACAGTCATCGAACCAAGAATGTTATTAAAAGTCACACTTGGACGCATCACTGATGAAGTCAGGCTTTTATCCGGGTGGAAGTAACCACCAATATCAACTGGCTGACCCTGAACACCATTCAACTCGTTAACAATTTTTTCTTCGTTCTGCTGCAACTGTTGCGCAATGGGAGCAAACAGTTTTTGCAAGTCATCATCTTTCGTCTGAGCCGCCAAAGCCTGTGCCCAGTACATAGCCAGGTAAAAATGACTACCACGGGTATCAAGCTCACCCACTTTTCGTGAAGGTGATTTATCACTATTCAGAAACTGACCATTAGCCTGATCAAGCGCCTCCGCCAACACCTGTGCTTTTTGGTTACCGGTTTTCTGCGACAGGTCTTCTAGTGATACAGCCAGTGCCAGAAATTCACCTAGCGAATCCCAGCGTAAATGATTTTCGTCTAATAGTTGCTGCACATGCTTAGGAGCTGAACCACCCGCACCGGTTTCAAATAAACCACCGCCTGCCAGCAGAGGAACAATTGATAACATCTTGGCACTGGTACCCAACTCAAGAATAGGAAACAGATCAGTTAAATAATCACGCAATACATTACCGGTTACAGAAATTGTATTTTCACCCTGTTTAATTCTTTCAAGCGTATATCGAGTTGAATCAACAGGAGACATAATTTTTATTTCCAGACCACTGGTATCATGATCCTTGAGATACACTTCAACCTTCTTAATTAAATTTGCATCATGGGCACGATTTTTATCCAGCCAGAAAATAGCAGGCTGCCCGGTTAAACGGGCTCGAGTCACTCCCAGTTTTACCCAGTCCTGTATTGGCAGATCTTTAGTCTGACAGGCACGCCAGATATCACCCTGCTCAACTGCATGCTCAATTAACGCATCACCATTTTTATTCAGCAGGCGTACTATCCCATTAGCAGAAATCTGAAACGTCTTATCATGAGAACCATACTCTTCTGCTTTTTGCGCCATCAAACCGACATTACTCACATTACCCATGGTGGCCACATCAAATGCTCCATGCTGTTTACAGAAATCAATTGTGGCCTGATAAACACCGGCATAACAACGATCGGGTATCATCGCCCTGGTATCATGTAACTGGCCATCAGCTCCCCACATTTTTCCTGAAGAACGAATAGCTGCCGGCATTGATGCATCGATGATGACATCGCTGGGCACATGCAAATTAGTAATGCCTTTGTCTGAATTCACCATCGCCAGTTGTGGGCGTGATTGATATACCGCCTGTATATCGACTTCGACTACCTGTCTTTGATCATCAGGTAAACTGGCAATT